>JAUCGG010000382.1 GCA_030378015.1 Desulfococcaceae bacterium HSG8 | reverse complement strand
AATACACGAAAAAAAGAGAGCGTCCTTCATTTTCCGGTTCCGCGTTCAGGCGGTTGCCGGAACTGCGAACCCGGAGTGTCAGATGCCTTTGTGCCGATATGAAAGATGCCGTAAAAAGAATATAATTCCGTATCTTCCGTGTCTTTCGCGGTTAAAAATCAGTTTTACGGTATATTCTTTTTCGGAAATCACCTAACACGAAACCCTTTATTATCGCTAATCCGTATAGCGAAGACCAAACAGCGATTTATGTATCCCTTTCATGGAAAATTTGTAATCGGGATTCTTTCCCAGGGTGGCGCTTCGCTGACCCAGGGCTAGATTATGTAACCCCTTCGGATATTGCCCGGCTTCCCGGTTAATGCCCTGAAAGGGCTGCATAGTTCAAAGCTTACTTTGCAGGGTGTTTTATTTTTTGGGAAATCCTAAGTAAATTTTGGCCATGATCTTCGTTTCGGCCATTTGTCCGAACTCGGATTTTCAGGATTAAACGCTCATGATCAGGACAATCACCCGGTCATGAAAATGTATTTTCACGGTAAATGCCGGCATTTTTCATAAAAGCTGAAAGTAGTTTACACTTTTTCCGGCCGCAGGACAATTTTTCAAGTTGTTTAAAACAATTTGAAAAATTGTCCTGCATTAAATTGTAAAGCGACAAATGAAGGATGCCAACGGATGTTTTCCGATTTTAACCCGGAATCCGCTGTTTACAAGGTTAACCGGAAAGTTTTTGATCTGCAGACACTCACAAAAGCAAGCTTTGAACTGTCCACAAATTTTCGATTACTGAAATTAATTGGCTGTTATCTTCTGCTTCTGGCATCTGGTATAATTTCAGAAAACCTGCCATAATTTCAAAAAAATACAATCTGAAAACCCTGAAATCCGGAAATCATCAATCCCCCTTTTTTTTATTTATCCTTGACATGAATTTGCAAATTGTCTATAGCAGGTCACTTAAAAATAGAATTTCCGAACTCTTTTGCAGATTCATTTTATAAACGGAGTTTAGCACCTGTCCGGGGGTCAGGTTACAGCAGAGGGAGCTTAATTTGAGTACGGGTTTGAAAAATGCACTGGTAAAAAAGAAAAAAGCGATCATCAAAAAATGGTTTGACACGGTTGTGGATACATACCCTCCGGACACGAGCAGGTTTATAAAGAGCCAGAAAGACCCTTTTGCCAATCCTGTGGGGAACACAACATTTCACGGATTGAAGGCATTGTTTGACGAACTTGTCAACGGCATGGATTATGAAACCATTAATTCCTTCCTCGACCCGATCATCAGGATCAGGGCAGTTCAGGATTTTTCCCCTTCAAAAGCCATAGGTTTCATCTTTTTACTGAAAAAGATCATCAGGGAAAGCTTAAAAGAGGCGAGTTCCGGGGATGAAGAGTACCACATGTTCGACGAGAGGATTGACAAACTCGGTCTGATTGCCTTTGATATCTATGTGGGATGCCGGGAAAAGATTTACGAAATCAAGTCAAATGAGTTTAAAAACAGAACATTCAGTGCATTTGAAAGGGCGGGCCTTATAAAAGAGGGAAAAGAATCACAGGATGTGATTCAAGATAAAAATCCCCCGACCCTTTAAATAGTGAGATTTTACCTGAATTACAGAGTGTTTTAGTGAAGGTACACCACGGAATATACGAAATACACGAAAAAAAATCATCAAATCGGAAATTTTTCAACAGTGGATTCCGGGTTAATTTTCCCCGGAATGACAGTAAGGGATTTCCCAAAAAATAAAAAACCCGCTGCTGCTCGCGGGGGATTGACAAATCCCCCGCGGGCTCGGATTTGTCAATCCGAACCGGGTAGGAGAGGTGTC
>JAUCGG010000381.1 GCA_030378015.1 Desulfococcaceae bacterium HSG8 | reverse complement strand
GAAAATTGAAAGTAAACATCTTACGTTGCGGACAAGAATCAGACGCCTTGCGAGAAAAACAATCTGCTTCTCCAAGTCTGAGAAGATGCATGATATCGTCATCTGGTTGTTTATAAACATATATATGAATTCGGACTAGTACACCACTTTGTAAATATGTGACCCCGGGAAGCTGACAGGCTGATTTTACATAACCGATCAAAGTCATAAGGGTCACGGACTTTCAAAGTGGTGTAATAGATTAGATTATCTAACCCCTTCGGGGTATTATGTAACCCCTTCAGGGTAATCGTTTTGTTTGTTTTCCGTTCCCAGGGTGGCGATGCGCTGACCTGGGCTATATTATCCAACCCCTTCGGGGTATTGAAGGGCTAAATAATCTGGTCCGGGGTAATCACCTGTTGGCTTTCCAAACTTCAAACTTCACCCTTCAAACTTCAAACTTCATTTCAAAACCGTTCCCGGGGACATCTCATATCCTCTCAGGAAGTCCCTGACAGAGAGCCTTTTTCCTGAAGCACCCTGGATTTCCAGAACCGATAACGCACCTCTACCGGTTGCAACGCGGAGTTCATCAGGAAAGCTCCTGATAACAGTTCCCGGGGGTTCGCTCACATCTGTCTCCACAGGCACGGCCTTAAATATCTTCAGGCGCTTATCACCATGAAACGTAAACGCGCCGGGCCAGGGCGTCACCCCGCGTATGAATGCCTCAAGCACTTGAGCAGGTTCTTCCCAGTTGATACGACCATCGGCTTTTGTCAGCATCGGTGCATAGGTTGCCTGCTCATGATCCTGGGGAACCGGCTTTATATCACGAACTTCGAATTTTTTTAATGTTTTTATGAGAAGCTCTGCACCAAGAACTGATAGGCGGTCATGGAGGGAGGCTGATGTGTCATCCGGCATAATTTCAGTTTTTCCGGATAACAGGATATCCCCGGTATCCATTCCCTGATCCATAAACATAATGGTGATGCCGGTTTCCTTTTCCCCGTTCATAATGACCCGCTGGATCGGCGCGGGCCCCCGGTATTTAGGAAGCAGGGACGCGTGGATGTTCACAGCCCCTGTCTTCGGCACATCAAGAATCTGCCGTGGAAGGATATGTCCGAACGCGACCACAACAAACAGGTCGGGCCCGATATCCTTTACCTGTTTCATGAATTTGTCAGTTCTGACCGACTCGGGCTGAATCACATCATACCCCAGTTCCGCAGCGGCTTTTTTTACCGGCGTGGGGAGCAGCTTGCGCCCCCGGCCCTTTGGCCGGTCCGGCTGTGTCACCACCAGCGCGACATCAAAGCTGTTTTCACCTAAGGCTTTCAGCGCGGGTACTGCAAAATCCGGCGTACCCATAAATATGATTTTAAACTTTTCTTGCATCTTTCCTGAGACTCTTTTTGACGCGCCTTTTATACATCTGTCTTTTCAAAGCGCTGATATGGTCTATAAATAATATTCCGTTCAGGTGATCAATCTCGTGCTGTAACACAATCGCGAGGAAATCATCCCTCTCAATTCTCACCGGATTACCCTGCCTGTCAATCCCCTCGACAGCAACAGCCGCTGCCCGTTTTACATCTGCCCTGAAATCAGGGACGCTGAGACATCCCTCGCTTTCCGAAATAAATGACCCTTCGGTGACAAGGATTTTCGGATTTATGAGGACGCACAGGGATTGTTTTTCTTCTGTGGGAAATTCATCATAAACAATGATACTTTTATCAGAACCGACCTGTATGGCAGCCAGCCCGGCACCTGATGACTCATACATGGTAAACGCCATGTTATCAATAAATTTCTGAATCTCCCCGTTGATATCCTCAACTGTTTTTGTGGTCTGT
>JAUCGG010000380.1 GCA_030378015.1 Desulfococcaceae bacterium HSG8 | reverse complement strand
AATATTCATTTTTAAATTTTCCCCGGAATGACAGTATATTCTGCGTCATTCCGGGAAAAATCGGAAGATGAATATCTTCCGATTTTAACCCGGAATCCACTGTTTTGTGCAGCTTATCGGAGAGTTTTCGATCTACTGACCTTTTCAGATATTTTAAATTTTCTCCGAATCAGAAAACTTGCTGTTACGATCAGGCATAAGATGGCAAAAATATCTCCGTAGCGGGTATAAAAGGTTTTCGTTTGTATTAAAGGTACGGAGCGGGTCACAACAGCGTCCTGGAAGAGATCGGTCGAAGCAATTATCCTGCCTGCAGGATCAATAAATCCGCTGATACCGGTATTGGCTGAACGTACCAGGGAGCATTTGTTTTCCACTGCCCTGAATACTGTCATGGAAAAATGCTGATACGGAGCGCCGGTTTTACCGTACCAGGCATCATTGGTAATATTCACCAGCAACGCGGCATTATTTTCTGCCATGGCCCTGGAAAGGTTCGGGAAGATGATCTCATAACATATTTGCACACCGATGCTGTAGTCCCCCAGCAAAATCGTATTTCCTTCTTTGCCAGGTTCGAAATCCCCGACATGCTCCACCATTTTGCCGAGAAACGGCAGCCATTTTTTTAACGGCACATATTCCCCGAAGGGAACCAGATGCACTTTGTCATATTTGCCTAATAATTTTCCGTCCGGCCCCACCAGATAGGCAGTGTTGCGGTATTCTGTGTGATCTTCCCTGCGAATAAAAGACGGGCTCCCGGTCAGACATGGAACGCCGACATCACGGATTCCCCTTAAAACCATTTCTGTCATCCTGATGTTATGCAGAAGAAAATAGAAAGGCGTCGCTGTTTCGGGCCATACAATAAGGTCAGGTTTGTGTGACTTGGCAGAGAGAGACATGTCAATATATTTTTTCATACTGGGCACACGGAATGCAGGGTCCCACTTTCTTGCCTGGTCAATATTTCCTTGGACAATTGTAACATTCGCGGACTTGGAAGCGGAAATAAGCGAATCAACGGAATCCACACGCCATTTCCCGTAAAACCAGACAAGGCCAAACGCGAAAATAAGCACAGCCGCGGCCCCTGCCGCAAGGGGTTTTGAAATCTTTGCCCCCTGCCAATCCTTGCCGGTCATATGAAGCATTATCATGAAAATCATGCTGTTGGAGAGTGCAATCAGAAATGAAACCCCGTAAACTCCGCATATATCCGAAATCTGTATTATATGCAGCCTGTTAAACTGTGAGTAGCCAAGCAGTTCCCAGGGAAATCCCGAAAACAGGAACGCGCGGATGTATTCCAGCGATACCCATAAAACCGGAATTATGATAAAGCTTATCAGGGGCTTTTTACCCATCATTGTAAGGCCTGCTGAAAATGAGGCCACATAAAGTGCAAGATAAGAAGACAGCAGGAACAGAACAGGAATGCACAGGTACATGGGAAGGTATCCGTAAGTTTTCATTGTATAAACAACCCAGTAAGTGAGCGTAAGATAATGGGTAAGTCCGGTGATAAACCCGAATTGGAACCCCTCCTTTAAGGATATATCTCTCAAACAGAACATCAGGGGAACAAGTGCGAACCACGCAAGCCAGTCAAATCCGATATTCGGGAAGGCCCCGGTCAGCAGTAATCCGCTTAATGCTGAGAAAAATATCCTGTTGAAAACCGGAAGTTCTGATTTCTGACTTCTGATACTACGTTTTAATATATTCTTATATAACATATTAATAATATTTAAAAAAATAATGAGTTTTTATCTCAGAATGTCAATCTCCTATAAAACTTTTGACTGACGAATAAAAGGAAGAAAATTCTCGTTCCCGGGCTTCTGCCTGGGAACG
>JAUCGG010000014.1 GCA_030378015.1 Desulfococcaceae bacterium HSG8 | reverse complement strand
AGCGCGGAATATCGCGCGGACATGCAGGCAAAACGGTCTATTCAAACAAAGGATGCTGGGCATTATCCCACACCTTTGCGGTAGGTCTGGCTTACCCGAACCGATACTTCATTAAGGAACTGGGACTGAAAATCAGATCAGATGAAAAACACGCGCATTGGTTTCGACCTGAAGAAATGGATAAAGGTAACATGAGGAGCCGTGTACGGGCCCGTACGCACGGTTCTGTGGGCGGACGGGGGGAGATAATTCTTCTTCTCCCTCCTCCGACCCGATGCGTCGCGGAGCAGCCCCGTAGTCGGCTGAGGCATCTCGATGGGACACGGAGAAACCCGCGCGATTTTTGATTTTTGCTGCGATTTGCTGCACGGATCAGTGATTTGCTGCGCGGATTAGATTAGTGCCTTGCTGCGCGGATTAGATTAGTGATTTGCTGCGCGGATTAGCGTTTATCTACACGGATTATGGATAAGAAAGGATTACGTGTTCTCTCATTCACGTAATCCTTTCTTATCCATAATCCGTGTAGCGAAAGGAGCATGTTGACAAGTCCGTCAGAACATACAGGTGGATGTGATTATCCGTAACGGTGAACACATCATGCTTGAAATCACCTCCCGGATGAATTCCGGGGATATTAAAAAGCTGTATCGTTCCGCGGATGACTACCGCGACAGGACAGGTACGGAGCCTAAACTGATGATGGCAGCCAATTACATTCCCCTGAAGGTAATGCGTAAAATCATGGAGCTCGAACGCCCTATTGAGATTTTCAGCCATGATTCGGAAGATGAAGATTAATACCCCGAAGGGGGGCGCATTTACAACTTGGGGGAGTCCCGGAGGGACGACTGAAAATAGCCCGGCAATTTATTGCCGGGGCGGATATCCCCCGTTTTTTTTTCAGTCCCGGAGGGACTGAATGATCCGGAATACTCACCCGGCAATGAATTGCCGGGCTGTTTTCAGATGTCCCTCCGGGACAAAAAATACCATCCCCAAAATCCGTTATAATCAGTATTTTTTTCCCTGAAAGGGATAGATAATTACCTTGTTTTTATTATGTATCCCTTTCAGAAAAAAATCTTTTTTGTTTCTCGTTCCCAGGGTGGCGCTACGCTTATCGGGCTATATTATGTAACCCCTTCGCTCTATTTTTGCACTCCTTTGTGGAACGATGCCGGTGGCGTTGTGGAAGATAAAATAATGAATTCCAATGTAAGGAAAATCTGTATTATGGTGTCTATATCATGCAAATGATGTTCAGTGACAGCACACTCAAAATGATCTGTGTGTGTCCGTGTCCTGAGAAAGGCGGATAAATTATTTTACCTGTTTTTTCTGATAACGACCAGTCCATAACCTCCGGAGGTGAAGCATGAAACCCGCATTTGTACTAATCCTGACAATGTTTATTTTTCTTCCTTATTCTGCTGCTGCCGAAGGAATTCCTCCCTGTTTTATAGAGATAGATGAATTTGAAAATACAATTTCCGCTGACATTGATAACATGAACATTGAGGATGTTGTCAGACTCGTCTCTGAAAAATCAGGGATAAAAATTCTTTTGGATCAGACCGTTGCACATACCGTGAAATCGGAATTCCGGGATATGCCGCTTGAAGTCGGTATAAAGAAAATCATAGGCACAGATATCGACAGCAGCTTTATCTTTCTCAAAAAAAGGAGTGTTTCCGGAGAAATAACTTACCACCTGGATACAGTAAAAATTTTCGGTGAGAATATCCTGCTAACCACCTATAAAGTATTTGACGGAAACGTGCCCGATGGCAAATTACAGGTGTCCGAATCTTCTGAAATCATGAAGCTTCTGGCGAAAAAAAATGTCGAAATCATGCGAGAAAAAAGCAGTGTTGAAACAGAACGTGTTACCAAGAAGATACACTGGCTTAAGATGAAGCTAGGTCAGAATCCTTCGATTGATGACAGGGTAGAACTGACGAAAAAACTGAGCCAGGCCAGGCAGGAGCTTTCCAAGTTAGAAGAGTTCAAGGAGATCGTAAAAGATGAAGAGGAAAATCTCAGGAAAATAGAGACATTCGGACAGAAAAAACTTGCCGGGCAGCATAAATCTGATAAAAAGCTGCCTCTGAGACAAGGGGAGAGTTAAATAATGTGGGTTGCCTGGATACTGATTGCTGGCTGCTGGGTGCTGGCTGCCGGGTGCTGGCTGATGGATATCAGCTACTGGCTTCCTTTTGCCGGCTGCTGGTTATTATTTGCCGGGTACTGTTTCAGGGAGCATCGCTTATCAGACGCTCCCGGTTTCAGACATCCGGGTGAAAAAGGAGAAATATCCTGACAGAGGACGATGTTTCAGTGTCAGCAGATGGAAAGTGTTCCCGAAATGCTCGCTTGGGATTGACAAATCCCAAGCATTTCCGGTGGATTTATCAATCCGCCGAGAGCGGTTCGGGGCCATTTCCCATCTGCTGAACATGACAGTTTTTCAGTGTCAGTAGATGGAAAGTGTTCCCGAAATGCTCGCTTGGGATTGACAAATCCCAAGCATTTCCGGCGGATTTATCAATCCGCCGAGAGCGGTTCGGGGCCATTTTCCATCTGCTGAACATGACAGTTTTTCAGTGTCAGCAGATGGAAAGTGTTCCCGAAATGCTCGCTTGGGATTGACAAATCCCAAGCATTTCCGGTGGATTTATCAATCCGCCGAGAGCAGCGGCGGGTATTTTGTTTCTTGGGAAATCCCTGAACAGATGACAGCGGCTTTCATTCTTCGTTGTGAGCTTCAGATCATGAAGGTTTCCCAGAATGACTATTTAACTTACCCATCAATAAGAACAACACTCATCGCACCGATGCCTTCTCCTTTTCCGATCATTCCAAGCCCTTCTGTGGTTGTGGCTTTGATATTGATGCGTTCGGCCCCGGTTTCAAGAATATCCGCAATATTTTTTCTCATCTCTTCCCTGTACGGGAAAAGCTTCGGTGCCTCTGCAAAAACGGTTGCGTCTGCGTTTACAATTGAGAAGCCCCGCTCACTGACCAGTTTATATGTCATGGCGAGGAGCTTCATACTGTAAATGTCTTTGAATTCGGGGTCTGTATCAGGGAAATGAAGGCCGATATCCCCCAGGCCGGCCGCTCCCAGGAGCGCGTCACATACTGAATGAACCAACACATCCGCATCCGAATGCCCGAGGAGTCCTTTTTCAAAAGGGATTGTTACGCCTCCCAAAACAAGTTTACGCCCTGAAACCAGGCGATGAACATCATATCCTGTGCCAATTCGCATTGAATTTCCTTATTCCCAAGTGTCAGTAGATCGAAAACTTCTGCAAACAGTGGATTCCGGGTTAAAACCGTAAAACATCCGTTTTCCGATTTTCCCCGGAATGACAGTACGTTAAATCGTCATTCCGGGAAAAATTAAAAAACGGGTTTACCGGAAACTTTTCGATCTGCTGAGTGTATTTGTAAAATAGAATGGCATCCTTCATTATCAGTTTACACTTCAGTGTAGAACATTTGCAATTGTTCTACTACATCAACTTGTAAATTCCTCCCCCCTTTTTTAAAGGGGGGCCGGGGGGGATTTCTGCCGCAACACTCTTTTTTTGTAACATAAAATCCCCCCGGCCCCCTTTAAAAAGGAGGGACGAACTTAAAAACTGGTGTTCTACAAGCCGAAGATGCCAGTAAAACAGTCTGCCTGAAGTTTTCGGGTAAGTTGGGGGAGTAACTTTCAGTCCCGGAGGGACTTCTGAAAACAGCCCGGCAATTCATTGCCGGGTGAGGTCCCCCGGATTATCAGGTCCCGCAGGGACGGCTGAAAAGCTTTTCAGTCGTCCCTACGGGACTGAAAAACGGGGACATCCGCCCCGGCAATAAATTGCCGGGCTTATTTTCAGTCGTCCCTTCGGGACTGGCTCCCCAAGTTGTAAATGCGCCCTTTTCGGGTGCAATTAAAAGTGTTAGGTGAAGCCGTCAGTCCTCGTTCCCAAACTCCGTTTGGGAACGCGATTGCCCGCAAAACTCCGGTTTTGCATGAAATGTCAGGTACTGCAAACAGAGTCTGCCTGCAAGTGTGTTCCCAGACGGAGTTTGGGAACAAGGCTGAAGGGTGAGTACCTAACACTTTTAATTACACCCGAAGTTTTCCGTACAAATCAATCCGCGAAGTTATAAAATGGTGCGAACATGTCCGAATCTCATTTGGTGAGGCGGTTTCAAAAAAAGCTCAATCTGGCGGAGTACAAAGCTTGCTTTGTGAGTATTTATAAGACTGTTTTAATTGCATATCACATACAAAGCAAGCTTTGTACTCCGCTGTATCTGTATTCCTACCACCCGAAATCCGCACCCAGATACCGATACAGCCTTTCATTGTGGGGCGCGAAATAATCCGTGAGATATTTTTTTACCTTCTCGTCCATATCTGAATAGCGGTTTACATTATAACGCCTGAATATTTTCGGATCAGGATTCCAATGGGGCAGATCAAGAAAACTGACCACCCGGAGAAGCGCATCCTCCGGGTTGCGGAAGAAATCCTCGCTCCCGAGTATGAGAAACTGTTCCCTGGGGAAAATACGCATCCATCTTTCCAACTGATCTGCATAAATTCCCCTGGCAAGGTAGGATGAGAACTTTTCGCTGTTTTTTTTCAAAGCAGCCTCGAAGGGCAGGGTTTCAGTGCCGTGCTTTACCCGATGATTATAGTGCGAATATGCCCTGTAAACGGGGTTTCTCAGCAGTACGATAAATTTTGCATGGGGAATGACTTGGTACATCCGCGCCGGGACATCAGGATGGCAGAGATAGGACGGGGTTGCCTCCCCGGTGATTGCCGCTGCTTCAGAGCGGATTCTCCGAGGAAGATCGGATGGGAAATGAGCCCTGTACCAACCAGCACCTTTTCTGAAGTGATCGGGATTATCAAAAAAATGAACCTCTTTTTTGTAACCCGGTCTGACGCAGGGGTGCTGTATCAGGTAACTGTAAAGCGATGTTGTCCCGGATTTCTGTGCTCCGATAATGACAAAATCTGGCAGGGGCCTGACATAATACGTCAGATAACCTGCCGTTATGAGAAGTTTTCTGCCTGTCTGTTTTATGAACGGAGGAACGCTGTCGGAATGTGCCACAGCATGTTTGATGATTTTTTGCAGCATTGGCAATCAATATCAGGCGACTTCCAGGAATGAATATTCAGGATTAAAGTCAATGAGCTTGGGGTCGGGCCGCCCATGTCGCCCCCGGATGTGCATGAGGCAGAGCCTCCCGATATGCTGATTCAGCATCTGGCGAAGTGATCTGAGTCAGAAAAGTCGGATGCTTTCCAATCCGGTTCATTGCTTTTCGGGCTTCTCTTTCCATAATTTCAGCCAGCCGATGTACATCATGTCCGCTTTCATCCCACAGTTTTGCCTTTATCTGACGCAATTCGGCCAGCAAGGGATCTTCTTTGCAAGCCATATTATCTCCTCTTATATAATAAGTTTAAGTTCCATCGGAGTGAACTGAAGTATCCAGGTATATATTTTCTTTTTGCATTTGTATTAACTCAGGGGCAGGTGCGTTCCCAAACCGGAGTTTGGGAACGAGGGCTGAGGCAGCTAATTTTCTCAATCTTCAGTAATTTCTATGGATTCTATATCAAGCTCCTGCCCGGATAAAACTTCTATCGAACCGCTGTCACATTTTTCGCATCGAAAGACCGGTCCCGTAACTGTCCATTCTGTATCGCATTCCCGGCATCGAGCAACCACCGGGATTTCTTCAATACGGAGTTCCGCACCGTCAAGCCGGGTGTCTTTGATTACAACCTCAAAACAAAAACGAAGACTTTCAGGCACCACCGCGGCCAGCTTCCCGACCTTGA
Source organism: Desulfococcaceae bacterium HSG8 (assembly GCA_030378015.1). Taxonomy (GTDB): domain Bacteria; phylum Desulfobacterota; class Desulfobacteria; order Desulfobacterales; family 4be13; genus JAUCGG01. Next base: position 42,874 of record JAUCGG010000014.1, on the reverse strand, counting down.
TATTGACCCTTTCCACCCTGGCATCCTGCATGTCTTCGGGGATGGAAGCGGTTGCAATCTCTGCCACCTGCATGGCTATTCCCATTTCGTGCATTTTTATAAATCCGGAAAGGAGTGCAAAAACAGAGCGAAGCGGTTTTTTGCACCGCCGCAAAGTGCAAAAAACCGCTTCGCTCTGTTTTTGCACTCCTCTTTTTTTCCTGATACGATTAGGAGTGCAAAGCTTGCTTTGTACACACACAAAGCAAGCTTTGTACTCCTCATCTGATTATTAGAACACCTTTGCACACAATTCCCCAAGTTCGCCCAGGTTTTCAGAAACATGAATACCGCCGGCTTTCATAGCGGCAATTTTTCCCTGCCCTGTACCGCTGCTGCCGCTGATGATGGCTCCGGCATGTCCCATCCGCCGGCCCGGAGGAGCGGTCAGGCCCGCGATAAACCCGACCACAGGCTTGGTCATGTTATTCTTGATAAACTCAGATGCATCTTCCTCAGCGTTTCCGCCGATTTCTCCCACCATTACGATGCCCTTTGTATCCGGATCTTTTTCAAAAGCATCCAGGCAGTCAATAAAATTTGTGCCATTGACCGGGTCTCCGCCGATACCGATGCAGGTGGTCTGCCCGATGCCCTGCATGGTAAGCTGATGCACCACTTCATAAGTCAGGGTTCCGGAACGGGAAACCACACCGATGGGGCCGCCGGGTTTGTGCGTGGGTCCCGGCATAATTCCCACCTTGCACTCGCCGGGGGTAATGATTCCCGGACAATTCGGGCCGATAAGACGGGATTTTTTGTTGATCAGATAATTTTTGACCTTCATCATGTCCATCACCGGAATCCCTTCGGTAATGGCAACAATCAGATCAATATCAGCATCAGCGGATTCCATGATCGCGTCGGCTGCAAAAGGGGGCGGTACAAATATCAGGCTGCAATTCGCGCCAGCCTCTTTTACTGCATCTTTCACGGAATTAAACACCGGGACATCATCCATTTTCTGCCCGCCCTTGCCCGGGGTTACGCCTGCAACCAGTTTGGTTCCGTAAGCGATGCACTGGCGCGCATGAAACTGGCCCTCTTTGCCGGTGATTCCCTGAACCAGCACGCGTGTATTTTTATCTACAAATATACTCACTTTTTATTCACCTCCGAGAAATGAGAAGTAAGCGTGAGAAATGAGAATTTTTACACCCAGTTCCCACATCTCACTCTCAATTAACGATTTCTGCAACTTTCTGCGCCGCGTCCTTCAAATCCACTGCTGTGGTCAGATTCATACCTGATTCGGCAAGAATCTCCCGGCCCTTGTCAACATTGGTTCCTTCCATGCGGACAACAACAGGCACCTTGATTTCCGCCTTTTTTGCTGCTTCCACAACACCCTGCGCCAGCACATCGCAGCGCAGTATTCCGCCAAAAATATTGATCAGGACTCCTTTGACATTCGGGTCACTCAGGATAATTTTAAACCCGTTTTCCACCATCTCCGCGCTCGCTCCGCCCCCTACATCCAGGAAGTTTGCGGGTTCGGCCCCTGCGAACTTGATAATATCCATAGTTGCCATGGCCAGGCCAGCGCCGTTGACCATGTTTCCTACATTTCCATCCAGGTTGATATAGTTGAGATTGTATTTTGACGCTTCCAATTCCAGCGGGTCTTCCTCATCAATATCCCGATACTCAAGGATATCTTTATGGCGGAACATGGCATTGTCATCAAAATTTATCTTAGCGTCCAGTGCGATCACTGTTTCTTCTTTTGTAATAACCAGCGGGTTGATTTCCAACAGGGAACAATCATAATCAACAAACAGATTGTAAAGACTTCTCAGCATGGGATGAAACAGCTTGATGGCCGCGGAGGACAGGTTCAGACCAAAGGCAGCCTCACGGCAATGATAGGGCTGAATGCCTATCAGGGGATCAACAAAAACCTTGATGATCTTCTCCGGTGTCTCTTCCGCTACAGCTTCAATATCCATTCCGCCGGCTTCACTGGCCATAATGACCACCTTTGCCGTTGCACGATCCGGGACAATGCTCAGGTACAGCTCTTTATCAATGTTCAGGCCCTGCTCTACCAGGACTTTCTTGACCAGTCTTCCCTCGGGCCCGGTCTGATGCGTCACCAGATTCATCCCGATAATCTCGCCCGCGAGCTGCTTCACCTCTTCCGCTGATTTCGCGAGTTTTACGCCCCCGCCTTTACCGCGCCCTCCCGCATGGATCTGCGCCTTTACAACAACCGGAAACCCTCCGAGCTTCCCGGCAACCCCGTTCGCCTCATCAGGCGTAAAAGCAACCCCGCCCTCGGGTATGGGAATATTATATTTCTTAAACAGTTCTTTTGCCTGATATTCATGGATCTTCATGACCCTTATTCTCCTTTTTGTTATTTGTCAGTTGTCCGTTGCCGGTTGCAACGGACCACTGACTACTACACCGATTCGTAAATTCCTCCCCCCTTTTTTAAAGGGGGGCCGGGGGGGATTTCTGCCGTAACACCTTTTTTTAGCAACGTAAAATCCCCCCTGCCCCCTTTAAAAAAGGGGGGGACGAACTTAAAAAGTGGTGTACTACTGACAAACTATCCGACTACACAAAGCACATCACCCTTTGCTACCGAATCGCCGCTGTCGAAGTTTATCGCCTTGACAGTACCGCTTGCCGGCGACGGCAGAGCGTTTTCCATCTTCATGGCTTCCAGGACCACAATGGTTTCCCCTTCGTTTACTGCATCTCCGACCTTTTTCTCATATTTGACAATCATGCCGGGCATGGGTGCTGCGAGGGGTGTGCCATCCACATCTGCTGCCTTCGGGGCAGGTGCGGCAGCAGGCTTGGGAGCGGGTTTTTCAGCGGGCTTGGGTGCGGCAGGCGCGGCGGGCATTGCAATCGGCGCGGCCGCTGCCTGGGCCGGCATCTGTGCCTGCATCTGCTGTACATAGCTTACCAGGGGCGTTCCGCCGACTTCTTCCACGCCGATCTCAAAATATTCATCATCAACAAATACGTTGAATGTACGGAGGCTTTCGCCTTTTTCAGGAGCTTCTTTACCTCCCTTTTCAACGAGTTTTCCGGCAAGTGCTTTTCTGACGAGTTCCTGCTCGGCTTTTGCCTGTTCCAGGGTCTTGGGTTTTACTTCATCAGGCACTTCTTCTTTGCCGTACTTCCATTTCAGGAATTTCTTACCGGTTACGGGATAGATTGCATAAAGCACTGTATCATCCATATCCACGGCAAGATCCCCGATCTCTTCTTTGGCTTTCTCAAGTTCAGGTTCCAGCACCTCGGCAGGTCTGCATGTGATGGGTTCTTCTCCCCTGGGATACCCTTTGAGTGCCTTTTTCTGGACTTCGGAATCAATGGGAATCGCTGTTTTTCCGTACAAGCCATAGCACAGGTCTTTGACCTGGGCAGTAATCATCTTGTACCGTTCGTTTTCATCGTCAAAAAGCACGTTATTGACGGTCTGAATCCCGACAATCTGACTGGTGGGTGTTACCAGCGGAATCTGGCCGAGCTCCTTCCTGACCCTCGGGAGTTCCTTATAAACCTCACCAATCTTGTCCAGCGCATCCATTTCTCTCAGTTGGTTAACCAGGTTGGAGAGCATTCCCCCGGGAGTCTGATGGAGAAGTACGTTGATGTCAACGATTGAGGCTTTAGAGCTATCCAGCAGATGCATGTACTTGGGCATTACGTCTCTTTCAAGGATTTCATTGATCTGAGCCATAAGCCTGATATCAAAACCCGTGTCCCTGTTGGTTCCGAGGAGGGTCATCACAAGCGGTTCGATTGCTGCATGGGAAGTCCGATATGCGTAAGGAGTCATGCATGTATCAATAATATCCACGCCCGCCTCAATGGCTTTCAAATGGGACATGGGGGACATACCGGAGGTGAAATGGCTGTGAAGATGGATCGGAGCCTTCACAGTTTCCTTCAGTGCCTTGATGATGGCATATGCATCATAGGGCGCGATCAGGCCGGCCATATCCTTGACGCAGATGCTGTCAGCCCCCATAGCTTCCAGGTCTTTTGCCTTGTTCACGTAGTAGTCAAGATTATAGACCTCTCCGCCAAGTCTCGGTTCTGTCATGGTGTAACAGATACAGCCCTGGAAATGTTTTCCGCATTCTTTGATGACCGGAACAACGGTTTCAAAGTTCCGGTAGTCATTTAAAGCATCAAATGTCCGGAAGATGTCCATGCCGTTCTCAGCAGTTCTTTCTACAAACGCACGGGCCAGATCATCCGCGTAATTTCTGTATCCGACCAGATTCTGTGCCCGGAGGAGCATGGAAAAAGGGGTCTTCTTCACATACCGTTTCAGGGTCCGGATTCTTTCCCAGGGATCTTCATTCAGGAAGCGGTGCATGGTGTCAAAAGTTGCGCCGCCCCATGTTTCCATTGCCCAGAAGCCGACTTCATCCATCATCTCGGCAACAGGAATCATGTCCTCGGTTCTCCCCCGCGTTGCAAAAAGGGACTGATGGCCGTCCCGGAAGGTGAGGTCCTCTATTTTGACAGGATTTTCGGCCTTGGGCCTGTCCTTATCGTAGTTCATGGTGGTCATTTTTACCTGGGTATGATCGCTCATTATATGGTTCTCCTATTGAAAATAAGGTTGAATACGATTGAAAACTCAGTTCGTTTCGGTTTGTTCGTTTCTATCACTTCACATGAAAGGCTTTCATCTGCATCATGTTGCGCATCTGCATCTGGGCCTGTCTGCCGCTGATACCCCACAGTTTCAGCGGCGCTGCAGGCGGAGCTAGGGCCGCAGGCGCGGCCTGCATACATGACGCCATGCAGACAGCCTCTTCCTCTGTCTGTATGTAGCTCATTACCGCGGCGACCGCGGCTGTCATCTTTGCTTTGCTTTTATCCATTTGGATCTCCGGTTGTCAGTCTTCAGTCCTCAGTTCTCAGTCTTCAGTCTTCAGTCTTCAGTCTTCAGTCTTCAGTCTTCAGTCTTCAGTCTTCAGTCTTCAGTCTTCAGTTCTCAGTCTTCAGTCTTCAGTCTTCAGTCTTCAGTCTTCAGTTGTTCACTGCTGCATACTGCGTACTGCGTACTGCGTACTGCATGACTGACTGTTACAGGGGAATATTCCCGTGTTTCTTCGGGGGTCTGATTTCCCGTTTTCCGCACATGACTTCCAGCGCATCTATCAGACGGGGCCGGGTTTCGCTGGGCATGATAATGCCGTCAATGTATCCCCTGTTTGCCGCACAGTAGGGATTTGAAAAAAGTTCTTCGTATTCTTTGATCTTTTCCTTGCGTTTTTCAGCCGGGTCGTCCGCAGATTTGATCTCTTTCCGGTGGATGACATTGGCTGCGCCTCCGGCACCCATGACAGCGATTTCAGCGGTGGGCCATGCAAAAGCCATGTCCGCGCCCAGGTCTTTGGAACACATGGCAAGATAGGAACCCCCGTAATCCTTGCGGGTCACAAGGAGGAGTTTGGGAACTGTCGCTTCAGAGTAAGTCCAAAGGAGTTTTGCGCCATGACGGATAATCCCCGCCCACTCCTGGTTGCTTCCGGGGAGATATCCGGGAACGTCCGCGATGGTCAGCATGGGAATATTGAACGCGTCGCAGAGGCGGATAAAGCGGGATGCTTTATCAGATGCGTCTATGTCCAGACATCCGGCCAGGAAATCGGGCTGATTCGCGATAATGCCGATACTCCGCCCGTTCAGCCTGGCAAAGCACACGAGGATATTTTTTGCATAATACTCATGAGGCTCGAAGATAACCCCGTTATCCACGATGGTACGGATCACATCTTTCATGTCGTAAGACTGGTTGGGATTATCAGGGATAATCTCATCCAGTTCGGGAGCCGTGCGCCTGGGATCATCTCCTGTATTCACTATGGGGGGATCATCCATATTGTTGGACGGCATATAGGAAAGCAGCTCTTTTATCCGGTTGATAGCGTCTTCATCGCTCTCGCAGGCAAAATGTGCCACACCGCTCTTCTCGTTATGCGTCATTGCTCCGCCGAGATCTTCAAAGTTGATTTCTTCCCCGGTGACAGATTTGATGACCTCGGGGCCGGTAATGAACATGTAGCTGGTGTCCTTTACCATGAAGATGAAATCTGTCATGGCCGGTGAATAAACCGCACCGCCGGCTGTGGGCCCCATAATCGCCGAAATCTGGGGAATAACGCCGGATGCAACAGAATTCCGATAAAATATCTGTCCGTAACCTGAAAGAGCGTCAACGCCTTCCTGTATCCTGGCGCCGCCGGAATCATTGAAGCCGACAAAAGGCACACCTGCTTTCAGGGCCATATCCATGATCTTGCAGATTTTTTTCGCATGCATTTCACCGAGGCTTCCGGCCCTTGCCGTGAAATCCTGTGCAAACGCGAACACAGGCCTCCCATCAACAAGCCCGTGACCTGTCACAACACCGTCAGACGGAATTTCAACATCTTCCATGCCGAAATTTACGCACCGATGCGTGACAAACATGTCAATTTCCCGAAATGTCCCCTGATCAAACAGACAGTCCAGGCGTTCCCGGGCGGTCAGCTTTCCCGGCTTCGATTTTTGTTTTTCAACGGCTTTTTCGCCGCCCATCTGAAGGATCTTCTGTTCCCGGTCCTTCAGATCCTGTATTCTCTCTGCTACACTGGCCATTCGCTAATTCCTTTCGTTTTTCCAGGTTTGATCATACGTTGAAGGTTAAAAGGTATCTTTCTGCTTTATTATTAATTCTCACCCTCAGAAAGAGGGAAACGCGGATTTGAACATGATTATTCCAGATAAAGCGGAGTGCAAAGCTTGCTTTGCGATAATTCCGGACAGGCAAAGCAAGCTTTGCACTCTGCTAATTTATCACTATGACATTATTTCTGAAACGGAACACTAAGTGCCTCGTTTCAGAAATAATGTCAGGGTTAAAACGGAGGAGTGAAAAGCTTGCTTTGCGCCACTGCGGGCTTCCCGCAAAGCAAGCTTTGCACTCCGCGGAATTTATAACCCTGACATTATTTCTGGAACTGAGCACTAAGATCAGTCAGAGCAGCCTCTGAATCTCATAAATGACTTCTCCTTTTCCATTCTGTTTTCATATGCTTTTCTATCATCTTACTGTATCTCTTATCAACAATATTTTCTTTCACATAAGTTTTATTAAATCAACCAATCAGTTGGGCGTGTTTGGATGTTTTGAAGTGGTTTTTAACTGCTAATGCCGAAAGAATATAATAGATACCATAATAAATCCGATTTACAGCCAGAGATAATTCATTGTTTTCAATTAGAAATTTTACTTTTTCAATGGTTTTAGGTGATTTCCGGAAAAAAAGATACCAAGCGCAGTTCGTAGTCCCGCCTTTAGGCGGTCTCATGACCGCCTAAAGGCGGAACTACGAACTTCAATCCGGTAAGCGCATCCGAGATGAAAGGCTGTTTCCCTTTAATCGTTTTTTTAAATCATACTCTGAGATTAACTTAATATCTGTAAGAATATCATATTTGAAATCAATTTCCCAGGTTTTATCGTAAATTTTGTTTTTTAATTTCCAGTCATAATTTTTTTCAGAACAACAAGAATATCATAATCAGAATGCGCTGTCGCATTTTTTTTAGCTCGCGAACCAAAAAGAATCACTTTGTCTATATCATTGGGAAAGCTGCTTATCAGCAATTCCCTGGGTTCTCTCATGGCTTCCTGATTGAACATTCTGATGATTTATTATTCTAAATATTCAGATGGTTGAGTGGAGTTCAAAGCTTGCTTTGTACGCGATTTGTAAAAATAGCACTCACAAAGCAAGCTTTGAACTCCACAGGCAAACTTTCAATTATCAGCAGATCGAAAACTTCTGCAAACAGTGGATTCCGGGTTAAAATTAAAAAACATCCGTTTTTTAATTTTCCCCGGAATGACAATTTAACGTGCTGTCATTCCGGGGAAAATCGGAAAACGGATGTTTTCCGATTTTAACCCGGAATCCACTGTCTGCAGAAGTTTTCGATCTACTGACACTCACAAAGCAAGCTTTGAACTCCGCAGGTATATTTTAGTTTCAAATATCCATCAGGTGAAGCAGTTCGTTTGCCGCCAGGGTCGGGGCTGTTATCCCTTTCTCCACTTCCAGTGTGAGCCTGGTTAAAGACTTTTTCACTTTTTCATTCTTATAAAACCGCTCTTTCAAGCCATCCTCGACCATAGACCACATCCAGTCCAGTGACTGGCTCCGCCTTTTTTCTTCCAGTTCGCCTGCTTCTGATAGTTTTTCCCTGTGATCTGAAATGGTTCGCCAGATATTATCAATTCCGGCCACTTCCATCGCGCTGCATGTCATTACAGGAGGCGTCCAGTGAGAAGACGAAGGTCTTAAAAGATGCAGGGCGGTTTCGTATTCTTTCTTTGCCCGTTTTGCTTTTTCAATATTGTCTCCGTCAGCCTTATTGATCGCTATGGCATCTGCGATTTCCAGAACCCCTTTCTTAATTCCCTGGAGTTCGTCTCCCGCGCCGGCCAGCATCAGCACCAGGAAGAAGTCAACCATTGAAGCCACCGTAGTCTCGGACTGGCCGACTCCCACGGTTTCAACGATGATGACATCAAATCCGGCTGCCTCACAGATCAGCATGGTTTCCCTGGTTTTTCGCGCAACACCTCCCAGTGTTCCGCCTGAAGGAGATGGCCGGATAAAGGCCCGCTCATGGGTGGAAAGATTTTCCATGCGGGTTTTGTCCGCCAAGATACTCCCCCCGCTCCTTGTACTGCTGGGATCAACAGCCAGCACAGCCACATTATAGGCTTTCGGAATCTTCGTTCCTTTCTTGAGCGGATGGGTCTTATCACGCACAAGCATCATACCGAAGCTCTCAATAAAGGTGCTTTTTCCGACTCCCGGAACCCCTGTTATCCCCAGGCGGACTGATTTTCCTGTATGGGGAAGCAGGGCATCCAGGATATTCCGGGCCAGTTCCTGGTGCGAAGGGAGGGAACTCTCAATCAGTGTGATGGTTTTGGAAACTATCCGCCTGTCCTGGGCCAATACACCTTGAATATAATATTGCGGGTCCTGATTTATCATCCTGTTGTTCCGTTATCCTCTTCCCTGCTCGGTTAGGATTGAGTCGGAGGATTTGTCAATCCCCCTGGAGCTTAGTGCCTGTTTCAGAAATAATGTCCGGGTTAAAAATTCCACGGTCATCCGTAACGTAATCTTTCAGATTGCGCCCGGACATATAATAAATGCGGAGAACGCAATCTGAAAGATTACGTTATATCGCGCCCGTGCAACCCGGACATTATTTCTGAAACGGAGCACTTAGGAAGATCAGCTTTTTTATTGTTATAAAATCAGACCGGAGAAACCTCCGAGGTTTTCAAAACCTCGGAGGTCTTTTTAAGTCAGGTTTTATTTTTTCCTACTTTCCCTGTTCCATTGCATCGAGTACCTTATTAGCTGATTCCGTGACAGGGGTTCCGGGTCCGAATACGCCGACTGCTCCTGCATCATAGAGGAACTGGTAATCTCCGGGAGGAATAATACCGCCGACAACGACCAGGATATCCTTTGCTCCCTGCTTTTTCAACTCCTCGACCAGGGCGGGAACCAGTGCCTTGTGCCCTGCTGCCAGACTGGATGCGCCGACCACATGCACATCGTTTTCTATAGCCATCTTTGCTGCTTCTTCAGGGGTCTGGAACATGGGACTGATATCCACGTCAAATCCGAGGTCAGCAAAAGCTGTGGCAATAACCTTGATTCCCCGGTCATGGCCGTCCTGCCCCATCTTGGTTACAAGAATCCTGGGGCGTCTTCCCTCTTTTTCCATAAAGGTCTGGGTTCTGTTCCTGACCGCTTCAATGAGTTCGCTTTCCCCGTATTCCGCGGCATATATGCCGGAAATACACTGGGTCGTAGCCACATAGCGTCCGAAGACCTTTTCCATTGCATCGGAGATTTCTCCGACTGTTGCCCTGGCCCGCACCGCTGCGATACAGAGTTCCAGCAGGTTTCCTTCTGATTCCGCAGCCTTTGTAACCGCGTCAAGAGCTTTCTGCGTCGCGTCATTATCCCGTTTTCCCCTGATCTCCTTCAGCCTTGCAACCTGCTCATCGCGAACAGCACCCGGGACTTCGAGGACATCAAGATTCAGGTCTTCCTGTTCCAACTGGTATTTGTTGACGCCCACAATCACGTCTTCGCCCTTCTCGATTCGCGCCTGCTTACGGGCTGCTGCTTCCTCGACCCGCATCTTGGGCATTCCGCTCATGATGGCCTTGGCCATGCCGCCCAGTTCCTCAACCTCGTCAATGATCTCCTGGGCTTTTCTGACTATACTGTCTGTCAGATTTTCTATATAATATGATCCTCCCAGCGGATCTACAACATGACAGACCTGGGATTCTTCCTGGACGATGATCTGGGTGTTTCTGGCGATCCTGGCAGAAAAATCTGTGGGAAGACCCACGGCTTCGTCAAAGGAATTGGTGTGCAGGGACTGGGTTCCGCCCAGGGCCGCGGCCAGACATTCAAGGGTGGTTCGGATGACGTTGTTATAAGGATCCTGTGCAGTCAGGCTCCAGCCCGATGTCTGAACATGGGTTCTGAGCATGGAGGATTTCGGATTTTTCGGATTAAACTGGCTCATGAGCCGGTGCCACATGAGACGGGCCGCGCGCAGCATGGCGATTTCCATGAAAAAATTCATTCCAACACCGAAGAAAAACGACAGACGGGGGGCAAAGGCATCAATATCCAGCCCGGCATTCATGGCTGCCCGGACGTATTCCACGCCGTCTGCAAGGGTGAAAGCTGTCTGGAGTACAGAATCCGCGCCTGCTTCCATCATATGATAACCGCTGATGCTGATGGTGTTGAATTTGGGCATATTCTGAGAGCAGTATCCTATGATGTCAGATACGATCCGCATGGAAGGTTCCGGCGGATATATGTAAGTGTTTCTTGTGAGATATTCTTTCAGAATGTCATTCTGAATTGTCCCCATAAGCTGTTCCTGTTTGACACCCTGCTCTTCCGCAGCAACAATATAACCGGCCATAACCGGAAGCACCGCGCCGTTCATGGTCATGGAAACAGACATCTTATCCAGCGGGATCTGGTCAAAAAGAATCTTCATATCTTCGACAGAATCCACTGCCACCCCGGCTTTACCGATATCCCCGGATACCCTGGGATGATCTGAGTCATAGCCCCTGTGTGTGGCAAGGTCAAAGGCCACGGAAAGTCCCTTCTGACCTGCGGCAAGGTTCCTTCTGTAAAACGCGTTTGATTCTTTTGCTGTGGAAAATCCTGCATACTGACGGATGGTCCAGGGACGGCCGGCGTACATGGTTGCCATGGGGCCCCGGACATAAGGGGCAAATCCCGGGAGGGTGTTCGCGCATTCCAGACCTTCCGCGTCCTCGGCTGTATATAAAGGTTTTACCTCGATTCCCTCCGGCGTCATCCAGTTCAGTGCGTCCGGGGATTTCCCTTTCAGTTGTTTGGTGGCAAGTTCTACCCATTTTTGCTTTTCAGGATGTTCTGACATTCTCTTATACTCCTTTTCTGAAAAAGTTGAAAGTCAAAAATTCATACTTTCAACTTTTACCTCTCATTTTTTTATTATCCCCTCGGAGACCTGCGAAGTTTCCGAAACCCTGCATATCCTTCCTACTGATCACGCATCACGCATCACGTTTCACGCATCATTTTTTATCTCTGACACAATTCAACCAGAACCCCGCTGGTCGCTTTCGGGTGCAGAAAAGCAATTTTCGCTCCGCCTGCTCCGATTCTAGGCTCCTGGTCAATCAGTTTGACACCTTTTTCTTTCAGTTCTGCCAGGGCCTCTTCGATATTTTCCACACGGAACGCCACATGCTGGATCCCCGTGCCTTTTTTCTCAATGTATTTGGCAACAGGGCCGTCCGGGGCTGTGGATTCCAGGAGTTCCACTTCACTTTCTCCTACGGGGAAAAAACCTGTGGTAACTTTCTGTTCCTGAACTGTTTCACTTCCTTCAAATTTAAGCCCGAGAATATCTGACCAGAATTTTTTGCCTTCATCCATGCTGTTTACTGCAATGCCGAGATGGTCAATTTTGAGTAGTTTCATACGTTTCTCCCTTCAATTATTTTGAATTCTGGCAGGTTGGTGATGGATAATACCTGCCAGTTGTTGCTGAATCGTCTCATCGCGGGTTGTTTTTCCTGATGAGAAAAAATGTCTGATTTTGTTTGGCTCTGAATGGTACGTGTATCCCGATATCTACGCCTGCCGTACTCGCCGACACTTCTTCACGGCTTATATTGTCCACTTGGAGTTCTTCTATCTTTCCAGCTATATATGGAATATTTTGGTTTGCTGTTTTAGCAGCAAGCAGATCACCGACCTTAACGATCATATCTTCTACTGATATGCCGATAACTTTCCCCTGCTTATATATTCCTATGGGCGATCCTAACTCTGTTCCGTTATATTCTACTTGATATTTCAGTACGTCACTATAAACAACTTCATATAATGATTCACCATAAACCTCAAGGAGGGGGATATAATTTTCCAGGATCGTCCTGTTATCAAGGAACTCATTCGGCAGTTCCCCATGGGCGACTTCATTTCTCCGTTTAACCAGATCATTCAAATCAGACAGGGCTGATTCAGGCGTCGTATGATCAACACTGGGCGGGTCATTTCTTCTTAAATATTCAGTGAAGATATAAGATTTTATAACACGGCCTGAAACATTTCCGACGCCGACATTACTAAATAGTCTTTCTATCATCTGAAACCGAAAATTGGCTGTATGGTGAATGAACGGATAGGGATTGATCCGGTAATCTTCCGAATCCGTAATACAGGAGTACAGATCTGAAATTAAATCTTCCTTTGTGGCGAGTCCCTCATATATGGGCTCATCAAGATATTTCATAAATTCAATCGTCAAATCTGTATAGTTTTTAGAAACCGAGTCAGGAAGCTGTGAATATTTCGGAATTATCCTGTTTATCTGCTTCAGATAAGATTCAAGTAATGACTCAATAAACTGTTCAAGGAATCCGTAAAGAGTTATAATTATAGCATTATAATTGAATTGTCGCCTTTGCTGACGGGCCTCGGATATATGTTTCTGATACTTCCGAAGCAAGGAACCAACTGATCTTTTATCAAACGAGATCAGGCCTGACTCTAATTCAAGCCCCCGGACGTAATGTTCCAAATTGGCAAGGTCTTGCTTAAAAGACTGAAGAGTGTCTTCCACCTTTTTACCCTATAATGTTCGTCACAAATTCTTCAAAAAGATCAGTTCTTTCCTCAATATTTCTTTGAGATATATGTTCATTTCCCTTGAATATATGGTAATTTTCCTGGTAAAAAGTTTCGATCTCACGTTGAAACTTCTCACGGTTCCGGAGAATCTGTTCGGCATCTTTTATATGCTGACTAAAGACATGCATCATTGGCTCGTACACCGTCTTTGTAGCTCCTCTCCACCAAATCCATCCGCTGTTCCAGGGACGCATCAGCCAAAATGCTTTTTCTTCAAAGGTGTTGAAAATCAGCTCTATCGTCTGATCAAATAATATCTCAAGTTTTTCCAGTACATCTTCAGAGAATCCGTTTCCATGTCTGAGAAATTTGTCTAAGTAATCTTTGAGAGACTGTCTCTCGCTCATTAACGTCCGTCTGTGCCTATTTGCAAAGAATCGCAATACCAGTTCCGCATCTTCCATTCTTTGATAATGTTTATTCTCAAATAATTCATCGCTTTCCGATTCAGGAATACCCCATGTCCGGCACAAATATTTATTACGGGATAGTTTACAGCAAAGATCATTCAACGGACCTCTGCATATAGCATTGCGGCTTTCCTGCGGCGTAAGTCTGACCCCCCCGCTGTTGATTCGCTCAAAAATCATCTGTTTCAGTTGTTGAGCCTCTTCATCGTCTTCCGCTGTTTCATGCAGCAAAATAACGGAGGAGAGATATCGTCTGTCAATGCCGTACTTTTTTATCCGGTCAGGAAGCTGGGAATATCTGCGTCCGTTGAGTTCCGGCCACTTTTCCAGTCCTTCTAAAACGAGTTGGTCTTTATAAAATTCACAGATAGCAGTAAGGCGTTGAAAGCCATCCATTACTTCATAGTGTGAAGGGCGGTCTTCATAGAGAAAAATCGGGGGAACGGGAACATTCATTATAAATGACTCTATCAGATGGGATTTTTTGTAATCATACCATCGGTGTCTTCTCCGGAGTTCCGGCTGTAATTCATAATCATCGCTGTCAAGCATGGTGACAATTGTCTTTAACGGATACCGAGCCAGTGCCGTCATAATTCTGAAATCACCCTTCACATATTTCATATTGATATCCTCATCGGACATCGAATCTGTATTTTTTTTGTCGCTATGCGTAAAACTGAGTTTTTCATTTTGGAATAGAGACATATATCATCTCCTCAGGCAGAGGTTCTGAGAAATCCTCGCTCATTTTCATTTTTCCTGCATACAGCCCTATTGGGCGTTCAGATAATTTTTTGTCAGTTTCAGTATTTATCACAAGCACAATTTCAACTTTCTGGTTTGCCAGGGTAACAGGAAGTTGCAGATTTAAAACACCGTCCTGACCGATTTGTGATTTAATTGGAAACTCTGCATTTTTATATTTCTCTTTCCACAATCTTTATCTCATCCTCAGTCAGTTCGTAAAGATCGTAAACCATTTTATCAATCTCCCGGTCAGTCTGCTCTATCTGTGATTTCAGTGACGAAATTTTGTCATGGTATTCTTTGATTGACTTAAAAACATTCCTGTCGTCTGTGCTGACCTTTTTCTTTTTAAGCTCTTTGATAAGTTCATCAAAATTCAGGTTTTCCGGGGACTGGAGTTTTTTTGTGAGTTTTGCGACGCCGAGGCTGGTTGTCAGAAAGGCGGACAGGAGTTGTTTCTGATCTGCGAGTTGCCCGTTGAGGTCAAGCATGGTGTCGGCTTTTTCAATAAAAAGAGTGTCATCATCAGGAAGTGCTATCGGCAATTGTTCAAAATATTGCGGTTTCATTTCAATATATCCACCGCTTCTTTGGGCACAAATATCCTTTAAAAAGAACCAAGCTAATTTTGAATTTAGAAGACAAAGCAAAGCTTTATTATCAGTAGGTAAAATATTTGAAGGGTTATTGATATAAAATCCATTTGCATCAAATGAAAATTTGTTATCTGATTGCAGGTTGGGCCAAACAATTTTTGGTGAATAGAAAAGATTATAATAAGAACATGCTCTAAGTTCCCACCAAAATTCTCCTTTATCATGTCTCTTAGCAGCCCTCTCTTCAAAATCTATTAGATGGTTTGCTATTTCAGGATATTTGTTACTTATGTACTCCCATGCATCTTGTTGATTCTTACTGCCCGATAGATTTGAAGTACACCCTTTTGGAAAAAAGATAAGCCATTTGTCAGCGTCAAAACAAGACCACTTGCTTAAATCTTTCCCTTCAAGAAAGGGTTTAATTATATCTTTCTCACAAGGATTTTTAGAAATGATGGATTGTCTTGTTTTGCCGGAAATTATAAATGCATCATTTAAGCCTGTCAAAAGACCTCTGTAGCATTTTCCGAAAATTTTTTTTACAGTAGGCTGAGTTTTTATTTTCTCTTTCAATGATCGTTCATCTTCTGATTCAAAACTCCAATATTCATCTTTCAACGAAGCTTGCTCAACAAGTATTGAGTTTTTCTTTATACTGGAATCAAGCATCAGTAAATCATCTTCTCGTACTTTCAGATAGCGAAATTTAGCAAAGGTCTTTTTTTTCTTTAAAATCGGAATAATAGGATAGGTGGTGATACCTTCAAATATCTTTTGCTCAGAAAAATCGGCAATAGAAATAAACTGGCTATTATTTTTCAAATAATTTCGGAGTTCTGATCCTGCTCCGGTTGTTTTTGCAAATGTGTTTGAAATAAAACCAAAATATCCAGAATCTTTAAGCACAACCAAAGATTTCTCATAAAAATATGAAAAAAGATCACTTGTGCCTGAATAACATTTATACTTCTTTTCAAAATAGGGTTTATACGGACTCAGTAATTCCTGCCTTACATAAGGCGGATTTCCCACCACCACATCAAACCCCCCGTTTTTCATAATCTCAGGAAACTCCTTTTCCCACTTAAACGCCTTTTTCCCGGCAACCCTGGGGTCATCAATCAGCGAATTTCCGCACTTGATATTATTAAACAGACTGTTCAGTTTTTTATTTTTGCTTGCAGTTTTCAGCCACAGCGACAGTTTGGTAATCTCCACAGATTCATCATTAATATCAACCCCGTAAAGATTATTCTCCAGAATTGATTTATCAAGATCAAACAGATTTTCGTCACCCAGTCCCAGTTCCTCCATCTTCCTGTTTACTCTCATACCTTCAGCATGAAGATAATCAAAAGCCTGAATCAAAAAAGCCCCGGAACCGCTGGCCGGGTCAAGCACTTTAACGCTTTTTAATACCTCCCGATATTTTCTCCAGAAGTTTTCAAGAATTTGCCAGTTTTCCGCATCTATATCTTGGGGATTTGCTATTTCAACAATCGTTTCAACCCAGGGTTCAGCCTCAGGAACTTTTGACAGTGCCTGACGTAATTCTTCTTTATCCTTAAAATTTTTTTTCAAGAAACCGAGTGTTTCTATTAATTCTTCATTTCCGGTAGCCTGCCGCAATTCATCCAATACTTTTTTTGTGAGTCTTGTTTTTTTAGCAGCAGCCCCTTTTTTCTTACCTTTCTTTTTCACCTGATCCGTAAGTTTCGGCAGATCATCCTCGCCAATCTCTTTTCTCCGTTCTGCCAGCCATCCCCCCAAAGCCTGTTCCACAATATAACGGGTAATATATTCGGGAGTATAATAAACACCTTCTCTTTTGCGCTTCCCTTTTTTCTTATCTGCCGGTTTCCCCTGCTTCAACTCTTCCAAGTCGGTAATGGACTGCTCAAAAATATGGCCCAGGATATTAATGCTCAGTTCGTTTTCATGACCAAAATCGTATTCTTCGCCAATTGGTTTGATCTGCTTTTCAAAAATCTCATTCGGGATTACAAGTTCATCAATGCGGGAATCAGGCTTGAAAAGCTCGCCGTTGTAACCGTGTTTTATTTCAAAACCTTTACCAGCATCAATAAAATTAAAAAGCTTTTTTATTTCATTCCAGACATCCGAATCAGTACGAAAAGTTGTTTTTCTTTCCATAATATCGCCAATAAGATTCTGCAAAATATCACGGGGCAGAAGTTCCTCTCTGGAATCTTCGCAAAACCAGATGAATATCAGACGGTCGAGAATTTTTTGGGTAATGGCGACAAGTTCTTCTCTTTTCTTGCTGTACCGGGGATTATGCTTTGCAATTTCATTAAAAAGATCAATTCTCAGTTTGTAATATTTCGCATAAAATTCCTTCTCAACCTTCTTTTCTTCAATCCCCTGCTGCTCAAGCATTGTTTCAGTCGCAGACTTGCCTTTTCGGGCAAGCATTCTGTCTTTTCTGAAAATGGAAAGGAACTTTATAAGCTCTTCATCTTTTTCAAGGGAATGTTTTTTATCTTTCAATTCATCAGGAACAACAAAATAAAAGGTCTGTTTTTTTACACGCTTTTTACTAACATTATACAGGGTAAACTCGTTAAAATTCGTAACAATGCCCCATCCGGAGTTTTCATGATGTTCAAGATAACCCCACAACTGGTTTTCCGCTTCTTTCATATCTTTGGTATCAGGAGCTTTAAATTCAACAATAACAAAATCATTTCCATCCTGACTCTTTTTTACAGGATAAAAACCCAGGGTACAGTCTGCCTTGCCGGTTCCGCCGCCGCGCCCTGCTTTTTTTATCTTTTTCTGACGGGAAATATTATAATCCGAAGGCGAATCGTCTTTTATACTGTACCCGAGCAAATCACGGAATACATGCTTTTCAAATCCTGGCCAGTCTTTTTCCTCCCCGCCTTCTTCCGGGTTAAAATTGTTCACATACTCAATTCGTTTCTTAATAATTTCTTTATATTGTGAAAGTGCTGCGTCATCAATAGCAAGATCAGCCCTGATTTTATTCATCTGTTTATTAAAAAAACTATCTGTGAAAAGATTATCCATTATTTTATCCTACAATACTACCATCAAATGATAGCAAGCATCATACAATCTCTTAATTTTTTTCAAAAAAATCGTTTCCGACCGACTTCACACCCTCTTTTCCGGGATTGGAAATCGCCCGCCACACCATTTCAAACAGCACATTAGCCTGTCCCGTCAGACTCCCCTTCTGCCCGCGGGAAATCCACATGAAAAAAGACCGCTGAACAATGCCCAGCACGAAGTCAAGCAGAACCCCGGCCCGCACATCCGGATTCAGAATCCCCTCATCCTGGCCTTCACGGAGAACATCCAAAAACAGATTGACCATTTTTCTCTGCTGGAATGTTTCATCAGCCATCCATGTCTTCATGGGGAGCGTCATGAACAGGATTTTGCCTAACCCCACGTTTTTTTCATAATAATCCAGTTGCAGCCAGAAGACCTTCCTGATTTTTTCCTTCAGGTCCTCAATCCCCTGGAGATGGTCAGTGATCCGGTCGGTCAGTTCCCCCAGCCAGATATTGACAAAGGCAAACAGAAGCCCTTCCTTGCTGCCGTAGTAATTATAAATAGTGCTGAAACTGACGCCCGCCCTCTTGGCAATATCCCGTATATTTGCTTTATGGAAATCCGAGTTGGAAAAAATTTCCAGCACAGCGGTCCCGAGCCGATCATGAATCTCGGGTTTGAATCTGTTAAACTTTGTTATCGTTTCTGTTTTATTCTTTTCCATCAGCAAAACAGCCATCATATTAACTTCCTGAAATTTAATAATTTATATAATCTGATCTGATATCCGGCATAAGGGCATTTACAGCGTAAATAAAATGTCGTTCCAATGATATTCTGATATAATTATTTGATAAAAAAGAACAATTAATAAAATCAAAACTAAAGTGGTCAAAATTTGTAACATTGTTCCTGTAGTTTTGTATTAAGCAAAAGAAATCCATCTGTCAAGAACAAAATGATTAAAATCTGACAAATGAAGAAGATTTATTATATTGAACATTTTTGATTCTTGCAGACTCAGGGAATTTTTGAATTAGAAAATCTGAGCCCCGAATTTAAGCTCCGATGTTATCTGTGCCTGATGTGCATGTCTTTCAAAACCGGTGAGCCTTCCTTATATTATTGTTCTTGCTTCATCACTACTTACAGGTCTACACAATGACTTGTAAATGAGATGACAGATGTACAGAAGTCAGGTTGAAATGGTATCGACAAGCTGTAACTTTTTCATTGCTTTCCGTTCCCAAAGAATATAATATCATCTTGAATAATTTCTGGGTAAGATTATTTTTGGAAAATCCCTGAAGAGAAAGAATTATGAAAAATTTCAGCATAAAATCTGTCGGGGATCAGACAGTGATAACAGTTGATCTTTCACTTATAAATATTGAATCGCTGAATCATTTATTTGAACGCCTGCGAACTGAACAACTGATTCAGAAGGCGGATTTCAGCGATGAAGTCACTGAAATCGGAAGAGAAATCAAACAAAGCTGGTGGCAAAAGAATCGGGAACAGTATCTGAAAGGCATAGCCAATGCGGATTGTGATTGATACCAGCATGATTTTTGAACCGGAATATTAGCAGATCAGGTCATCCTTAATTTATAGTGGCATAACATCTCTTATTATTGAGTCATTCCGAAAAAATATGAAATATCCTGAATCTCCGGATTGACACACCCTGCTAATTTCGTTAAATTTTATCAGGAGAAAAAAATGCCCCAACGTACCGAACTATCATTAGATGATCAGGGACGTATCCTGGTCCCCCCGGAGATACAAAGCCGCCTGGGACTGATACCGGGAATGACACTGGTTGTCGAAAAAGGGGATAACGGGGATATGCTGTTATCTGTCCGGAAAAATAAAACAATACTGGTAGAAAGAAAAGGTGTGCTGATCGCCAGGGGCAAGCCCATGAAAGACTTGGTGAATATTGCCCGGGATGAACGCGACCGCCGCAACACAGAAAACATGGCAGGAATATACGGTTAATGAAAATTCTGCTTGATACATCGGTTTTGCTGGCCGCGATGATCGAATCTCACCCGGTTCATCCCAAAGCCGTACCCTGGCTGGAAAAAATAAGAAACCGCAAATATGACGGCTTCATTGCAGGGCATTCGATTGCCGAACTTTATTCAGCCCTGACGACCCTGCCCATGCGGCCCCCGATTTCTCCGTCAGCAGCCCGGCAACTGATCCAGTGCAATATTCTTGACATATTTGAAGTCGTGTGCCTGTCATCACAGCACTACGCTGTTGTCATAGAGCACCTGTCTGACCTGGACAGTGTGGAAAGCGTAATGATCTACGATGCCCTGACCCTGCTCGCGGCATTGCAGGTGAATATTGACAGGGTTGTGACGCTCAATCAGAAGGCTCTTCTCAGGATTTATCCCGACCTTGCAGATAAAATTGTTTCCCCATAGGTGAATGATGCGTTACGAAGGCCCGATATACCGACCCCCGAGCGAGGCGGATTCACTGCTCATCCAGGCTACGGCAGGATGTCCCCACAACCGGTGTACATTCTGCATGATCTACAAAAAGGGCCCCCGCTTTAAGATACGAAAGCTTTCCGAAATAAAAGAGGATATCCTGGAAGCAAGGAAAATTTACGGGGAAAATGTCCGAACCCTGTTTTTCCCTGCCGGAAACACCATTGCCATGAAGACAGATGATCTCTGTGAAATCTGCCGTTTCTCAAGAACAGTGTTCCCGAATACGGGTCGGATTACTGTGTATGGTTCGTCACAATTCATTCACAAAAAGGGACCCGAAGACCTTAAACGCCTGGCCAGTGCGGGCCTGTCAAGGATTCATGTGGGGCTGGAGTCCGGGGATGACGTGATACTCAGACGTATCAGAAAGGGCACCGACAGCCAGCAGCAGATCAAGGCAGGAAAATGGGTCATGGACGCGGGTATGGAACTCAGCATGTACGTCATCCTGGGTATCGGCGGCAGGGATAGGACAATTCCTCATGCAATTGAGACCGCAAAGGTATTGAACGAAGTGGAACCTGATTTTATAAGGCTCCGCACCTTTGTCCCGAAAATTGACACGCCGCTTTTGGAAGATATTCAAAGCGGTGTATTTGAGGTACTCGGCCCCCATGAGGTTCTGAGGGAAACCGCTCGGATCATAGAAAATCTTTCAGCTTCTTCGTATCTTGCAAGCGATCACTATACAAACTATATTAATCTCGAAGGAAGACTCCCCGGAGAAAAAGCAGGGTTTCTTGAACAGATCAGTTCGGCATTGCAAAAGGATGAATCCGCTTTCAGGCCCTTTTTTATCGGCGAAGTATAATCATAATCAGCAGATGATATCCCGACTGTAGGTGGGGTTTACCCCACCAATCTTCATAACCATTTAATATTAGTGGGTAAAACCCCACCCTACGACCAGAGGCTGT
Source organism: Desulfococcaceae bacterium HSG8 (assembly GCA_030378015.1). GTDB lineage: Bacteria > Desulfobacterota > Desulfobacteria > Desulfobacterales > 4be13 > JAUCGG01. The sequence goes on along the minus strand of JAUCGG010000014.1, from coordinate 21,315 downwards.
CTGTCTCGGAGAATTCACGGAGGAAAATAAGTATGGTAACTTTTGAATCACTGGTATCAGGAGAGGACAAAATTGCAGTTGTGGGCCTGGGATATGTAGGACTTCCTTTAGCCGTACACTTATCAAAGCATTTCAAAGTTGTGGGCTATGACCTGAAACCGGAGCGGATCAGGGAACTGGAAGCGGGCCATGACCGGACACTGGAAGTTTCCGACGAAGAACTTGGTGAGGCAAACATATCATATACAAGCACTCCCGAAGATATTTCCCAGTGCAGGCTGATCATTGTAGCGGTGCCGACTCCTATAGACGCGTACCGCATACCTGACCTGACGCCCCTGCGCGGGTCATCAACCACTGTGGGAAAGCATATTATAGAGGGATCATGTGTCGTATTTGAGTCAACAGTGTATCCCGGGGCCACGGAAGAGGTATGTATTCCCATTATAGAGCAGGAATCGGGCCTGAAATTCGGAACAGATTTTACCGCGGGATATTCCCCGGAGCGGATAAACCCCGGTGATAAAGTATATACTCTTGAAAATATTGTAAAAATAGTCTCGGGTTCGGACCAGGAGACCCTGATGCTGCTCAGTCATGTTTATGGAAAGGTGGTAAAGGCCGGACTCCACCAGGCATCCTCGATAAAGGTGGCAGAAGCCGCCAAGGTCATTGAGAATACCCAGCGGGATCTGAACATCGCATTGATGAATGAGCTTGCCATGATATTTGACAGGATCGGTATTGATACTTTGGAGGTGCTTGAAGCTGCCGGAACCAAATGGAATTTTCTTCCTTTCAGGCCGGGGCTTGTGGGCGGGCACTGCATCGGGGTTGACCCCTATTACCTGACTTTCAAGTCCGAATCACTGGGATATCACCCGGATATGATACTGGCAGGCCGGAGGATAAACGACGGCGTGGGAAAATTTATCGCGGAGAAAACCGTTAAAATGCTCACCAAATCAGGAAGACAGGTGCGCCGTGCGAAAATTGCCCTCCTGGGAATCACCTTTAAGGAAAACGTTCCTGATCTCAGGAATACGAAAGTGGTGGATATCATCACCGAGTTAAACGATTATGATATAGATGTCCTTGTGCATGACCCGCTTGCAGATCCGGAAGAGGCAAAACGATATTATGGCGTGGAACTCCATGATCTGGAATCCCTTGTAGGTGTTGACGGTGTCATTGTTGCTGTTGTCCACGATGCATATAAAGAGATGGGACTTCCGGGGATTGTCCGCCTGTGCGAAAAGGGTGCTTCCCTTATTATTGATATAAAAGGAGTTTTCAGTCCGGAAGAGGCGAAAAAGATGAATATCATGTACTGGAGGCTTTAACGGAGAACCTTTTATGTCAAAAGTGATACATGAAAAATATTTAATTTCAGACAAATGAAGCTGATGATTTTCCGCAGAGTGAAGGAAAAATTCTCTGGAACAGAATTGGTGTTCGAACGCATTTACAACTTGGGGGCTGTTGCCCCATATGCATCAAACTAAGGATTTTTATGATTCCGGAACCCCCGAAAATAAAGGTTCTGCGTTTCGGCTGCCGTTCAGTCGGAGTTAATAAAATCAGCATGTTAAAATTTTAGCTTGATGCATATGGGCTGTTGCCCCGCAGGTTTCGTTGTCCCGGAAGCTTCGCACGAAAGAATTACTTCTGATGCACGTCCCGGCAGGATAGCAGAATATCGGGTTAATTAATGATATTAAATCAATATTAACAAATATTTATGCAACTTCATGCCGCACTATGACACAAAGGTGAGCGGCCGGGTTTTCGGAGCGCAGCGGAGAAAATCCGGCCCTGCTCAACCGCCGGGTTAGGCACCACGCTCAACTGGCATAATGAGACAATTTGGTCCACCCATTCCTTTGGCAAATTCACCCAAATCAAGATTGTGAACTCTATACCCTTCAGCTTCCAGGCGGTCTATAACAATTGCATTTGAGCGGTTTATGATCAACTCCTTATCTCCTAAACAGATTATATTCGCGGAAGTCTCTCCTCCACAAGATATTCCAATTCCTTCAAAGTCTTTTATCTTCTCTTTAGACACTGGCTCCGTACAATAGAGCACTTGTTTTGGGCCAAGAACCATCAACGCTTTATCAAGATGCAAGATTGCATCGGGCAATTCTATTATCCGAATCTCATATCCCATCTTCTTTAATAGTGCAGAAAGTTGTCTTATCCCTTCTTCATTCGTTCGTATTGACTTTCCAATAAATGCAACTGTACCAGCTAATACAATGTCGCCCCCTTCGACCGTCCCTGGTGCTTTGATTTCACCCACACAAGGTTCACCAAGCAAATCTAACGTCGCGGCCATCCACTTACCTTCGCCTTGTCGAGTTTCTAAGCCTATCCTGAGTCTTATGTATCCTTGCGGCGTACAAAGTGCTGTATCCCGCGTGAAAACAGAATTTGGATGTTCATCTAATTCTGGAATATCTATCACTTCAGCACTAAATTTTCTAAGTTTGGATTTCAACTTATTGTGCTGTTGAACAGCAACTTTTGGATCGCCCAGTTCACCAATATTATGCTTTTCAAGATTGGTGGCACAGGCATATTCACGTTTTGGTGTACAAACAATCACCCGTTTCAATCTATCGCCTTCATTTCGTAACATTTTTCCTTTCGCACCTTTCCTCCGACTTCAGGGAGGTGTACGGGGTTTCCGTGTTCCGCATAAATACCTTCCGGACAGGTCAGGTCTCACCCCTGCGCCGGTGGCACAACATCCCTGACGGGCGAAGGGACCGGGTTTCCACGTTCCGCATTGTTCATCCGACGGGTAATTCAGGTGCATTCTCTACGCCGGCGGTGCAACAGTTCTGTGCAGGCAGTTATAAGACCTGCAATCTGACCGCATGCCGCAAACACAGGGAAGCGGCCTCCGACCTGTTAACCCTCGTAGGTCTTCGCTCATTGACGGCGATTGCGAATATTCATCTGATTTCACGATGTTACCCGTTCCTGCCCTTAACGGGGGAGGATTCCCCGAGGGGTTCTCCTGTCACCATTCGAACCCGGTTCGGTACATTGTCCACGGGGCTTCGCACCGACCACACATCGCGTGGCAAGTACGCCCGCGTAGGGACTGGTAGGAACATACCAGGTATTCAAGTGTTATTAACATACTGAATACACTAAATAATGCGACTTCGTGTCGCACAATAATATTAAGTTAAGCGGCTGGTGAACGAAGCAATAGCGCAGTTCGCCTGTGTCGGGTAGCTTTATTCTTTATGGCCATATCCATATTTTTCTTTATATTTATGCCATTCATCATGGTCTATCAGTTCATCACCATTACTATCAGCTTTGATAAAAACTTTTTTTTCAGCATGGGAAAAATATTTTTTAAACTCCTCCCAGTTAACTGACTCATCGCCATCCGTATCTATATCCCCGAAGTGCCCGCTAAAATCATGTTTCTCAATATCCTGTGTATGATGGACACAACCGATGTACGAAAAAAGAACAAGACTCAATCCGATAAAAATAATAATTCCTCGCATAGCAACCTCCTTTTCATTTAAAATGTTTTCTAACTTGTTCAGCAACAATAGACCATATAACGGCCATGCCCTGTCGGGCACAGCAAAAATTGCCCCTCACCTTTTGGTTCAAGCCTGTCAGCATCTTTGGCTTGTCGTGCGTTCACGACGATTATGGTTGTTGAGCCTGCCGAAACACGGCGGTTCACATATGTTACGCATATCGTCCTTCTTAGCTCCCATCCGGCTTGCGATTAAACCTCCGAAAATTGATTCTTCAGCAAGTTTTTCATTTATGTGGAAAGGCTGTGGATCAAATTTTCTTGCAAAATCAATAATTGATTCACGGGTAAAGAGAACAGTATTGCATTGAAGTAAATCCCTTTCATTTAGATATTCAAGATATCGTTTTACCAAAGTTGAATTGTCCTTAAAACTTGATGGTTAAAAAATCGTTTAGGCTGCATAACGTGTTGCTCACGGGGCGCGGCTTTTTGCGCTCCCGTGCAGCAAATTGTTAAGTGAAGCTTTACCAACAATTATTGTAGTAAGTCATTAATCATATGCCAAGCGCATTTCTTCGCTTGGTAAGACATGCTTAATTCGATCTTGCCATTTATCAGTTTGCCAAGTGCCAAGTTTTTCGTGAGTTAAATAATAGTTTTGAGGAATTGGATGCGTGCCAATTACCACATCCAATCCGTACTTTGCAGGAATGTAACTACAAAAAGCTTTCAAACGTGGGCAAGGTGGATATCCGACCACTAAACCGGTGGCTAAATGGATGACATCCGCTCCATTTTTTTTCATTTCTGCTGGAGCGTATTCTACATTCCCACCAGGACACCCCCCGCATGTAGTAAATCCAACAAGATCTATTTCTTCTCCCTTGTACAGGGAAAAAGCCCCTTCACGGTTGCGCATAGCTCGGAGACACTTCCCGCCCGCACAAGTGTGATAGCGGTTACAAATTATTATTCCAATCTTCTTCATATTTATGATCCCTTTATAACTATTTTATTTTGACCAAGGAATGATACGACACTTGTCGGGTAGCCGGGGGATGTTGCCATCCCCAAGCCCCCTGAGAACCGCTCGTGTAAGTTTCCAAACTTACGGCTCAAGCCTTTCAAACGCCCCGTGAGGGACGCGGTTTTTCAACTTCATCCTCTGACAGGAATGATTCCATATTCATGGAGACAGTCGGGCTTACCAGGTTCTGCATAAATACCTTAAAAGTGACTCAGGCTCCGCCCACAGACCGACGGCGCAACATCAGCGTCGGAAGAAACGTCAGCTTCCGAACCTGGCCGCTCACCGTTTTGGTTCAGGCCTGTCAGCACCTTTAGCCTGTCTTATCTCACGATCCTGTAGTGATTCACATATGTCAGCCATATCACCCGACCCTCGCTCCCGACCGCATCGGTGCTCGCAGTCGCCGCTTCCTCTCACGATTCAGCGACCATCCTCGGATGAGGCTACTTTTGTCCCCGCGCACTTTATTCAGCGGGTAGGGTACGAATGGCAGAACATTCGGTTACATCATGAAAATATCAAGTGTAACAAATACTTATGCAACTTCGTATCGCACAACGCCAAAGCTCACCGGCGCACGCTTTTCGCGTCCGGTGCAGCAACTGGTTAGCCCGCTTTTCTGATTATAACGGATTTAGGGGAGCCTTAAACTTAAACTTAAACTTGGACCTGAACATGAACTCAGACGCGATCTCAGATGAGTGTTCACGCCGGGATTCAGGTTCAGGTCCGAGTTCAAGTCCAAGTTTACGGGCACGTTCACAGGGCTCCCCTAAATCCGTTATAATCAGCCGCTTTTTAATTCACAAGCCACATCGCTCACTCTACGGCAAAACCGGTTATTGCCCGTCGTCCGGGACGGTAAAAACCCAGTACGATGTCTTCCCTTGGAACACCGGCGGCGAGCAGCTCGTCTGTGATGCCGTTTTCGGTGCCGTCCCATTCAATCCATATTTTTTCATTGTTTATATGCACATGGAATGCGACTGTGTGTACACGCCCTGTCCTGTCCCAGCCGATATCCATCAGCAGATAGTTGTCATTCTTCTCATCACTGACCGGAAGCGTTCTTATCTCTCCGTGGTGCGGGAAATGCTCCGCATGACGTGTCAGCAAATCCCTTACAATATTTCTGTATCTTCCTGATTTATCCATCTGACAATCTCCTCGGTCTCCGGATTGAAAACAAGCATGCTGATCGAATGGTCGGCGGTTATTTCCCGGATGGCCGGACGCAGGAAAAAATCCTCATACACATCGTCGGGGGCAGCCAGCCAGAGTGAATATTCGGGGCTGACACGTCTGATCAGGGTTCTGTAGATACCGTACTGACCGATTGCCTTCTCCAGTTCGCTGACCGGCGAAGGGGTTCCGAACACTTTTATTTCCACGACAATCTTACGGTTTTCTTTTTCGGCGGCAATCACTTTTTCCGCCCCGAGGTCGGCATACAGACGCAGCCCTTTGTATTCGATGACAAAAGGATCTGCTGTGATACTCCATCCGTCTTTTTCAAGGGCATGCCTGACTTCCTCATGATATAAATCGTATCTGGGCATATAATATTATTGTGTCATGGGGTTATCTGTTTGCAAACACTTTTACATGATTTGTAGCGGGCTAACGCTCGCATAACCGGCGTGGTTGGATCGCTAGCGGAAGCCACGTCCGTGTTGATGCGATGGTTATGTGCAATATATATCCAAGTATATGTTCACAATTGGCATTATGTCAACTTTTTATTCCTAAAACCGCCTTTTTGGTGTCAAAAAAGTTGTTTCAAGCCCAAATATGCCCCTTAATTATCATCCATAATATATAAATTCAGCATATTAGCTTGGCCCGACCCCATTTCCCTCCACCCGCTGCAATTTAGGGTTATGCCGTTCTTTTGAACACCTGTTTTTGTTTCTGTCAGATACGGTCATGCTCCTCCGGCTCCGCACAGGGAACGGCTTTCATAATCTTGTCGAAATCCTCACGCCTGCCTTGCCGGGCTTCCTCTTCCAGATAATTTTCGGTCAGTATGGCGGACATCTTTTCGGCGGCAGCAAGAATAAGAAACTGGTTTGCCGATATCCCTTCGGCCCGGGACAGTTCGCTGATTTTCATATGCAAAGATTTCGGCAGTTCCACCGTGATAGCGTTCATGATTGCTGACTCCTTATTATTATATGCAGAAATTCTCCGGGAATTACCGGCGTGATGCCGAAATGTTTTTCGACCCTCTGAAATCTGTGAGATTATAAGTGACTATGTAACGACTCTGTGACGCAACCGCAGTCTCCGGAACCATGTCGTCCTTCGGGTCTGAAAGCCACGGACGCCAGAGAAAAAAAATCCGCTGTCTGTGGGCAATGCCACAGATGTAACGCAGAAAGGCGGGAACTTCCTCCGCCGTGCTTTCCCCGCTCATGTGTTCCGGTCTTGTCAGGACATCCTGATATTCGACATACAAAGGAATGCTCAGAGCAATCCGGAACTGATCGGAGGGAAGCTGCGGTATGACGGCATACGAGGCACCCCTGTCTGATCTGAGCGCGGAAACAAAAATATTTGTGTCAGGAACAACTCCCATACTCGTTCCGGCAATGTAATGAATGGGGATGTGCATTTCTTCGAAGACTTTGAGTACTCTCGCATGTGCAACCCCGCGGGCTCCCCACCGCTGAGAACCAGCCCTATTTTCGGTCGATTTTCCGGTGATATATCGCCTTCCGATTGTCCCATACAGTGAGAATGTATAAAAAACAGGCAGATAACGAACAGTTGAAGAAATACCATTGAAAAACAAACAAAATATTCTGATTATAACGAATTTAGGGGAGGTTTAAGCTTTAAGGGTTAAGGGTAAGGGTAAGGGTTAAGGTTAAGGGGCAAGGCTCGGCGGGCCCCGTTCCCCAAACCCGCCCTCAGCCCTCCTCGACCTTAACCCTTAACCCTTAACCCTTAAAACTTAACCCTTAACCCCTCACCATCAGGCTCCCCTAAATCCGTTATAATCAGAAAATATTTCATGACAGACTCCGATCCAATGAAATCAAGCCGGGAAAGTTACGGACTCTTCACCCTGTCAGGGAAGGGAGAATAGATCATTTGAATTCCGCTCCAATCCGCAACTCATAAAGGCGGTACATGTCCGCACAAGCAAATCATGCCATTAAAAAAAAGCGGGCTGCAATTCAATTCAAAACACTTGCCCGATTTTTACATCAGGCTGCACATTCCGATTTTGGAAAAAACTCTTATGTATTCTCCTGTTTCAATCCAGTTGCCAGATTTCCTTTTTGTCTTTCGGCGTCCAGTTTCTTTTGCTGCCACCTGAAGTTGAAGATGACGATCACAGCAAAAATAAACAACAAAATCCCCAAGAAATAATACCTCCGGCTTCGCCTAACTGCGATTCCCTTCGGTCGGTTGATCTTCGGATCGTCAGGCAGGTATTCGATTTGGACGGAATCGCCTTTCCGATACTCGTCATAATGTTTGTGCCGAACGAGTTTTCTTCCTTGATAACCGGCTCCTGACACCTGGAATTCGTATTCGAAAAAACGGGTATCGGCCTTTTTTTCCCGAGCTGTGACCGTGCCGCTCGTCACCTTGCCGGAATGATCCAGCCGGTATTCCCGGACACATGTGGGTCCCCCGCTGATGACGAGCAGGAGCAGAACGATGCAGACAAGGGGAATGCCCAACCGTTTTCGGATTTTGAGCTGTTCCCGCAGGAATTCCAGGTCGGCCCCTCCTTTCTTCTACATCTTTTTTTTGTCATGGGGAATCTTCGTTTCAGCTATCAGGCGAAGCGCCTCGAAATTATCCAGTATTGCTCTGATAGCAATCTTCTTTTTATCCCTTGTTTGTAAGATGATCGAAACAATATTTCCTCTTCCGTGGCCCATAAAAAGATGTTCGATGCCGATAAAGTCTTCCCATTGATACTGTTTGGATGAGAATCTGTTTTTCACTTCGATTCCCTCGGAGTTCACGAGATATTGCGTATTGATTCCCCTGGTAGATACGGCCAATAACAGCCAGAAGCCTCCAAAGAAAACGATCATCGGGAAAAGATATCTCCACTGAAACATATATATATAACAGAGAATCGACAGAATGCTGATCAAAATGACGGCAATTGGCGTAGTTCTTATCAGCGCCGGAGCCCGGCAGATGAAAGTTTGATTTTTTCCAAATTTTTCCATACAATTCTTTTCGAAGAATTGTCTGATCCGGTTGTCGGCAATCGCTCTCATTTTATCGGAATTTTTAAAAAACGAAGACAATTCCAGGTTTTTTTTAGCTGATCTGAGTTTGTAACCTCCCCCTCTGTCAATGGCTACAATATCCGTGTAATCTATCCGGATGGGGCGGCCCAACAGGGATTCCGCTTTCAGATGATCCTCATAAAAAGTGACGGTTGATGATCCATATAGAACTATCCATATGAGTATAATAAGTATAGCTGATATAATAAGGATCGCAGCTGAACCTTCATAAACTTTTTTCATGTTATCAATTTCACGTGGCAGGTAATAGATTACGACTGTAACAGCTAGGATTAATTCAAAGATGACAAAAGCACAAATTCCTTTTACGACGGCTTTCAGTTTGAAACGCTCCGGCAGGTTTTCATTCATGACGAGTCCTTTCCTTTATCCTTGGGATCAATCGGCTGACGGGTCCGATCTCGCCCGCATCACAAGTTTCAGAATATCGAGTTTTTCCTACCTTACCCTTTCCGACAGATCACTCTGCCAGAAAACGCGGGTGTGACATTCGTTCCCGGATACCTGGCACCAGCTTATTAGTCAAATTGTCAGCTACGGCGTATGTACAGTCCGAAAGGGGTCAGGTAGCTGTGGGTTGTTTCTCCAGATATTACTTCGCCAAATAACGCCTGGCTAAGCCGCATTCACTGCTGCTTTTTGCGGTGAATGTCGGTCTTTGGCCTTTTGTTAAATGGTTTTTATCACAGCTTCAGAATAAGCCGTAACATGTCTTTAAGTTGGATTTCATTTTCAAAAATTGGTTCATCATAATTGTTGATAAAATGGTCTTTGAGTATTGAGTCCACTCGAAATCCAAAACGTTGATAAAATGCCAATTGATAACCAAACGTACCAGTTCCTAATTCCACTGATTCAAATTTTTTCTCTCTAACGCTGTCCAGAACAAATTGGAGTAATTGTGACCCAATACCTGATTTGTGGTTTTCCGGTAAGACAGCGATATTGAATAACTCAATTCTGTTTTTGTCTATGGGGTTTAAAACACAGACTCCAACAATTTCTTTCCGGATTACAGCCACATAACATAATGAGCCTTCCAAATATTGATTTACTCGTTCAATTGATGGATCCGCTTCTAGTAACAGTTTTTGAGGAACCAAGTCTGGAGAGATTTCCTTAATTTCTATCATTTTTTCCATTTAATATTCAGTTAAGCGGCAGGCGGCAAAAAAAGACCTCACCGTCCGGGAACCCGTAGCCTGTGTCGGGTAACAGGGGGGTGTTACCACACCCCCGTCCCCTAAGAACCGCACGAGCAAGTTTCCCCGCATACGGCTCAGGCAACAATAAGGCGCCGTGAAGCACCCGCCGGCGGAAAACCTTCTCCGCCGACTTCACGGTACGGATTCTTACTCAGCTTACGGTTGACCGTCCGCAGTGCCGTCACCTGTCGGCCCGGAGGCCCGGTGTCTGTCCGTGCTGCCTGCGGTAAAACTTTTCCTCGTCTTTCCCGTGATCCGCCGCCTGTCGGAAGTCTGCACCCTTTCGGGTCACGGCATGAACCGCTATCCGCATCGTTACAATGCGGCATTCGCTTCCTCCGACATCATTTACCCGCACCCCCTTCGGTACGCCTTGCGGCTTCTGCCTCTTATTACAATGAGGAGAGATACGGGCTTACCATGTTCCGCATGATCTGACTGTGACGACTCAGCGCCCGCCTATACACCGGGGGAATCATCGGCTGCGCAGTGCGAAAGCGGAGCGCACTGACCATACCCCTCACCTTCTGGTTCAGGCTTATCAGCATCTTCAGCCTGTTGTCGTTCACGACGCTTATGGTTGTTGAGCCTGCCGAAACACGGCGATTCACATATGTTACGCATATCGTCCTTCTCAGTTCCCCTCCGGCTTGCGATGCTGCCAGAATTGGGAATTCCTCACGGTCTTCCCTCCCATGCCTTGCGGCATGAGGGCTGCATTGTCCTCCGAGCTCTCACACCCCGTCGTTACCAACGACGCATGTCGGAGTAAGAAACCGTCAGCAACATGACGGGTTGAACTTTCATTCCTCATAATGAGGAATGAAATCAACAATCAAATCAGCGACTTCATGTTGCACCCGGTGCAGCGCCGGGTTAGGCACTTTTTCTATGTGACCAGCGATTCCGTGTCGTATGTATTTTCTTCTGAACGCAGCCGGGCTTCGGGAGGAATGATCTCCGAATGTATATGTGATTTCGGAATCCCCATTTCTGACAGTTCCTCATCAGGCATGTCCTCCGTGTCGTTCCACTGAATGACCACATTCCCGTCGCATATGTCAATATGGACAGCGCACTGATGGATACGCCTGTGTTTCTGCCATCCCACCCAGACAGCCATGTACCGCATCCGCTCGTCGTCAAAGACAAGCTCGATATGCGAATCGTTTGTTCTCAAGGACTCGTATGATGTCAGAAGTCTCTTCACACATTCTCTGTAAAACTCTTCGGAATTTTCCATATCAGCGGCTCCTTCCCGGATAACGAATACACAATGACAGGAATCCTCATTGCTTCAAGGGTGACCCTTCCCACCTCCCGGCTGAGAATATTTTCGGACGCATGGAGCGGAACAGCCAGCCACAATGTCCTGTCCGGCTCATGCTGTCGGAGAAAGATGTTATATATGCTGTATTTCCCCACGGCTTCCTCCAGGTCAACCACTTGGGATGTCCGAAGAAAATTTTTGATCTCGACAACAATTTTTTCATACTTCCGTTCGGCGGCTATCAGTCTCTCCGCTCCCAGATCCGCTATCAGTCTGGGGTCGGTTCTGAGGTCGGTTCTGAATATGTACGGATCGTGGGTGACCGTCCATCCTTTATAAGTGTCTCTTTCACAACATCGTGATAGGTGTCTTTTCGTGACATCGTTATCGAATATTTTCCTCTGTGCCTGTCGGGTAGCCAAGGGATGTTGCCATCCCTAAGCCCCCTGAGAACCGGACTTGTGAGTTTCCCCACATCCGGCTCAGGCCTCTCTGAGACCTCTTGCGAGATCCGGTTCGTCAGCATCCGGTCATTAACTGAGGACACCTGTTTATTTTCCGTCAGTCCGCCTTTCTTCCGTTTTTCCGCCCCCGGCGGCTCGAATCTCCGCACGGTTCAGAATTCCGCAGAAGGACTTGAATTTAAAGCATTTTCATTTTCCTCAGCTTCCGGTCTTCAGTTATCCGCATTTGCGGCAAGGCTTTCCGCAAATCGGACGAGTCAGAATTTCTCCTTTCCCTCAGAACCTTCACGATACGCACCGTCAGGCAGTGTACGTTTCTGACGAAACGCAGGCTCGCGCCGCCGGCATTCAGAACCGGCTCCGATCTGCGAACTCCTGTTTATACACTGTTCTTCAGCTATCTCGTGATGAAAGACCGCTCGGAAGTCTGCTCCTTTTCAGGCCGGGCAATGTCGTTTTAACTGTTCCGTCAAATTCAGCCCGTATCCGCACGATTACAGCACGGCATCCGCTTTCTCCGAAATCCCATGCCCGCTTATCTGTCGCCTTGCGGTTCGGTTTCCGCCTTCACGGAGATAATCGGGCTTGCCACGTTCCGCATAAGTACCTTTCGGACGACTCAGGCTCCGCCCGCAGACCGACGGCGCAACATCTGCGTCGGAGGAAACATCAGCCCCCGAACCTGGCCGCTCACCTTTTCGGTTCAGGCTTAACAGCACCTTCAGCCTGTCTTAACTCACGATCCTGCAGTGATTCACATCACCTTGATTGCCATCTCCCACAGGCTCGCCACGCTCAGGACAAGCTCATTGTCAAAATCCTCGATAAGCTCCCTGGCTTTTACGCTCAGTTTGTCGCTTCCGGCAACAAACCAGAGGAAAACTGCTTGTGTCAAGTAGCAGGCGCATCACATATAATCCCTGAAATCGTCAAGCGGTTCGTCAAAGTCGTCGGAAATTTTTATCAGCCCCTTCGCACTTCCGAAACGGCGTTTCCTTTTCTGCCCGGTGACAGCCACAAGTTTCACAACGGGCTGTCCGTTTCTGGTGATTACAATTTCGTCTCCGCCGATACTCTGGGCAACAAGTTCAGGCAGACAGTCTCCGGCTTTCATTATATCAATGTTCAGCATGTTATCTCTTCCTGACGGGCTTGGACGGTCAGCAGCACACCGTTATTAAAGCTCAGTAGATCGAAAACTTTCGCAAGCAGTGGATTCCGGGTTAAAATCGGAAAACATCCGTTTTCCGATTTTCCCCGGAATGACAGTATGTTAAATTGTCATTCCGGGGAACTTTCATGACCCGCCGGTCACAACGAATGATGAACGTCCGCCGCGACTCCCCCTTTCGTGAAGGGGCCGGGGATTTTTTATCGGGACTTTCATATAAAAATTAAAAAACGGATGTTTTTTAATTTTAACCCGGAATCCACTTTCTGCTAAGGTTTACCGGAAACTTTTCGATCTACTGAAGCTCATTGAAACTTGTCACAGAGGAAGATTTTCCTGTTCTGTAATTGATGATAGTTTTCCGGTTGCTGACATTTATACAGTTTCCATATAACTCCCGGAAAAATATTATGCCCGCGGTACTCCAAATATCTTTCATATGAAAGCACTAAATGTAGCACAATTTTTCAAATTGTGCGCAATTTGAAAAATTGCGCTACATCTGCCGGCTTTCATGCTTCGATTGTGACCGTCAGTTATATGAAAGTGTCCGGTGTTCGGTCAGACTTTCATGTTTCGTTGTGGAAGTTCCCGGAATGACAGTTGTAACTATCTGAAATCAGATTGAACCACAAAATCCGTTAGGATCAGGTGCGTTTTTATTGCCTCGGCACTTGGAATAAACAAACTCAGGATCAAGATCAACTCCCGAATTCCATTCAATAGTATCAAAAGCAACACGAACCTGTTTGAAAACATTAGGATTTTTAAGCCTTTGGAAAACGCCGAAATCCAGGAACGGCTTCATATCAAGTGTTCCGCACTCACCGTTATCGAAATCGACAGAAAGCACATAATTTTCACCGACAACAACATTTATTACGGACGGATACATAGAATCACCTCCTACCGAAGAGGCTGAATTCTGAACGGCTCTTCGCCATTCATTACCAATTCCCAATCGGCCATCAGTTCATCCTGATGAAGTTCAGCCCAAGCTTTGATTGTTTCTTTGGCAGATATCCCTGAGTAATTTCGCATGAACGGATATCAACCGTGGCCTTATGTTCCGCGTAATAGACATGAAAATGCGGCGGAGGATGCTCATTCGGAGCGTAATACATCCGTATGATGATGCCGTAGAACCCTCGAAATTGTTGGCATGGTTATTATCTGCTCCTAACCTCGGTTAATGATCGTTTTTAATTCAGGAATATCTGAACGGGCGCATTTACAACTTGGGGAGCAGTCCCGGAGGGACGACTGAAAATAGCCCGGCAATTTATTGCCGGGTGTCCCCGTTTTTTCAGTCCCGGAGGGACGACTGAAAGCTTTTCAGTCGTCCCTCCGGGACGTGATGATCCGGAATCTCTACCCGGCAATGAATTGCCGGGCTATTGTCAGATGTCCCTCCGGGACAAAAAATACCATCCCCAAAATCCGTTATAATCAGGAAAAATTGTTCTACATTCAGTAGATTGAGAACTTTCCGGTAACCCTTTGTGAACAGTGGATTCCGGGTTAAAATTAAAAAACATCCGTTTTTTAATTTTCCCCGGAATGACAACTTAACTTACTGTCATTCCGTGAAAAATCGGAAAACGGATGTTTTCCGATTTTAACCCGGAATCCACTGTTTGTAAAAGTTTTCGATCTACTGACATTAAATTGTAAACTGACAGATTAAGGATACCAAATTTTTGATCTGCTGAGTATTATTTCTTCAGCCGCCCAGGTAGGCTTTTTTGACCTCCGGATCTTCAAGAAGGTCGGCGGAATTTCCCTCCAGCACAAGGTTACCGTTTTCAAGCACATACCCCCGTTGTGCGAACTGAAGCGCCAGGCGGGCATTCTGCTCCACCAGGAGGATGGTGGTTCCTTCCTGATTAATTTCTTTCAGGGCTTCGAAAACATTCATCATCAGAAGCGGGGCCAGGCCCATGGAAGGCTCATCCAGAAGCATAATACGCCGGCCGCTCATAAATGCCCTTCCGATGGCAAGCATCTGCTGCTCGCCGCCGCTCAACGTGCCGGACTTCTGGATCTTCCGCTCTTCCAGCCGGGGAAAAATCGAGAACACTCGTGCAATATCTTTTTCGATATTCTCGCTGTCCTTTCTTGCAAAGGTCGCCAGCTTCAGATTTTCCATCACCGTCAGATTCCCGAACAGACGCCTCCCCTCGGGGACGTGGGAGATTCCCAGCTTGCTGACCACTTTGTCCGCGGGATATCGGAGCAGATCTTCTCCCATGTACGTCATACTTGTTCCCGGCTCCGCGGGGACCAGGCGGGAAATGGCCCGGAGCGTGGTGCTTTTTCCCGCGCCGTTGGCCCCGATGATGCATACAATCTCTCCTTCGTCAATCTGAAAGCTTATGCCATGAAGGGCCTTGATTTTACCGTAAGAAACTCGAAGGTTTTCCACTGACAACATTATTCCACTATCTCCTTGCCCAGATAGGCTTCAATCACTTTGGGATTGTTTTGGATTTCTTCGG
This sequence comes from Desulfococcaceae bacterium HSG8, assembly GCA_030378015.1. GTDB lineage: Bacteria > Desulfobacterota > Desulfobacteria > Desulfobacterales > 4be13 > JAUCGG01. The sequence goes on along the minus strand of JAUCGG010000014.1, from coordinate 5,874 downwards.
GTGTGCCCTCGGCAATGACCTCTCCGAAGACCAGGGTCTGTATCCGCTCGCAAAGTTCCATGACCATCTTCAGCCTGTGCTCAATGAGAAAAATAGCCAGTCCGAAGGCGTCGCGAACCTGACGGATGATCTCCATCATCTGGCGAAGCTCTTCCGGGTTCATGCCCGCGGTCGGTTCGTCCAAGAACAGTATTTTGGGTTCCATGGAAAGTGCCCGGGCCATCTCCACTTTCCGCTGTGCGCCGTAAGGCAGGTTCACCACCACCTGATCTGCAAGATGAGCAATGCCCATCATCCCGAGAAGGTGGTACGCCCTCTCCTCGATTTCGGCTTCCTCCCTGCGGCGTTTGGGTGTGCCGAAGAAGGCTCCTATCAGCCCGTAGGTAATTTTTGAATAACGGGCCATCTTCACATGCTCAAGAACTGTCATATGACGCCACAATCGGAGATCCTGAAATGTTCTGCCCAGGCCGGCAGACGCGATCTGGTGGGGGTGAAGTCCGACAATGCCGGAGCCGCCCAGGGTAATTTTTCCCTTGCTGGGCTGGTAAATCCCGGTAATGAGGTTGAAGATGGTGGTTTTGCCCGCGCCGTTGGGCCCGATCAGCCCCCTGACCTGGCCAGGTTCGATATCCAGATTATAGTTGTGAACGGCCCGCAGTCCTCCGAAGTAGTGGGTCATATTTTCGATTCGAAGCAATGCCATTATGATACCTCTTATTTTTTTACCGCATATTTTCGGGTGTGCCTGTTATTCAGGGAAAAACGGGAGAGAAACCCGGCTTTTTCCTGAACGATTCAATTCAGCAGCGGCGGGGGATTTGGCGAAACCCTCAATTAAGGACACGCCCTCCGTTGCAGCTTTTTTTTCTGACTTAATCATCTCTGAAAAAGTCATTCTCAAATGTTCAACATTTGTCATATATAAAGCAAAGTGATTAAAGTTCCTCCCTTCTCCAAGTAACCATCTGAGTAAAACAGGAGACTTATAAATGCTATAGTTTTGTAACATAGTCACTGTTTCTCCTTTATTTTTAGCTCCGATTTCCAAATATGTCTTTACAAGACCAATTACAGTATCAGCTATCACTTCCACTTCTCCGAGAATTGATGGTTCAGATTCTTCTCCTTCCCACTCCAATTTGTGCAACTTATGACGATCTTGTCTGCAAGACTGATATTCTTCGTCAATCTTTTTCAACATAACCTGCAACATGGTTTTCTTCATTTCAGTCATTCTTAGTGCTCCGTTTCAGAATTAATGTCCGGGTTAAATTCTCCGGAGTGCGAAGCCTGCTTTGTAACGTAATCTTTCAGATTGCGCCGGGACAGATAAAGCGGACGCAATCTGAAAGATTACGTTACATTGTGTCCTTTCCGACTCGGACATTATTTATGAAACACAGCACTTAGTTAAGTCCGTATGTAACGATTTTATCGTTTCGTTCTATCAGAAATTCGCCACTCCGTCGCGTCCAACGGACAGACCCGTCACCCAAAATTTTTTTGCGCGCTCCTCTTTTATTAAAGTTTGCAGCTTTTCTCAAACACTTGGGTATATCATGTCCAAAGCCATGCCTGCTGGCATGATCACGTATGCTTTCCGCAAGGGTCGGATATGTGGATTTATCCCATTTTGACATTAGAAACTTGGCTTCTTTAATGGACATCCCTTTGAGGATTCCCTTCAAAACTCTATTTTTGTTAGTCTTGCCAGCCAAATTGATAGCGCGGGGATTATACAAACAAGTCCGCCAACCTCCTTCCCATCAATATATTCTTCTCCGTTTGTCCTAATTTTTTAGAAAAGCTAACTGACAGTTTCCTGTCGGGTTTCTTTCCCACTGACAAAGCTTTCCAGTATCCGAAGAGACCTGTTAGGTTCCGAAACCTCGCAGGTCTGATGTCCAGACAATCTGTTATTCCGGTTCCTGTTTCGGTCTGATCAGGTTCCTGACATTGAATTCCTTGAACGCGATCAGGCCAGTGGGGCGGTAAATCATCACCAGGATGAGCAGCAGCGGGATGATGATCCATTTGAATATCTCCAGGGGCCGAAGGGCTTCGCCGAGGAGACTGAGACTGACCGCGCCGACAATGGAGCCGTAAACGGAGTTCAGCCCTCCGAAATAAACCATTGCAAGAACTTCGGCAAGTTTCTGGATGCTGAATGTCCCCGGGTTCACGTATCGGAGTACGTGAGCAAACAATCCGCCGGCCACGCCGGCCCAGAAAGCACCGAACATGAAAGCCACCATTTTGGTCTGCCGGGTGTTGACGGTCATGGCATCGGCTGCCATTTCATCATCCCGCACCGCATTCAATGCTTTTCCAAGGGTAGAACGCACAAAATTGTTAATTGTCCATACACATAAAACTGTCCAGGTAAACACCACCGGAAGGGTCGCGTAGTCCGGCTGACCGCTCAGACCCCGGGGGCCCCTGAGAAATTCCATGTTCTCAATCATACTTTTGACGATAAACATGAATGCGAGTGAGATAATGGCGAGATAATCGCCCCTGGTCCTGAACGAAGGGACAGCTATAACCAGCGCGCCGAGGGCTGCTGCGATTCCTCCCCCGATTAATACAAGGTGAAACAGAAAGGGGCCGGATATGGCCGGGAGAACCGCTTCTCCGAAATGCCTGTCACTGACAAACAGGACAAGGCTGAGAACGGATGCCATATATGCACCCAGGGCCATAAATCCCGGATGCGAGCAGGAGAATTCACCCATGTATCCGTTAATAAGGTTCAGGCTCAGGGTGAGTATCACCGCGACCAGGGTGAGCCTCAGCGTGAGGACCCGGTAGGCACTGATATCTGCCCATATATGCAGGATCGCGTAAAACAGTACGATATGGATCACCGCAGACAGCCACGGAACTTTGAAAAGTGCTGCTGCCAGCTTATTTAACGGGGAACGGGTCAGCCGTGCGAAAATAAATACCGGCAGGAGATATATAAGCAGCACATAGATGACCGAACTGGGGATCAGCAGGGGCTTTTTCAGCATGGTCACAAAACCGAACAGAACGGGGATTTTTGGCAGCATCAGGATATCGGTAAGACGATCCCCTGCAAGATGCTCGAGCCACACAGCGATCAGCCCCCCGATGATCCATGCCAGCAACGGAATCTGGCTGAAAAACCCCCGGAGTTTGCTATTTTTCGTCAAATTGGCGTTTTTTACTTCCATCATTACTCCCTTTAAGTCAGTTGTCAGTTGTCAAATTGTCAGTTGTCAGTTGTCAGTTGCGGTGGGCAACTGACAACTGACAACTGACAACTGACAACTTCAGAGCCTCAGCCGCGCGCTGTAAGCTTCGCCGAAGAATCCGTGGGGTCTGAAGGCCAGGATCAGCAAAATGATTGAGTAGGCAATCAGATCGCGCAGTGTCGAAGGAAAGGCCATTGCCACAAAGATTTCGATAAATCCCAGCAAAAAACCGGCCAGGGTGGCACCCATGATAGATCCCCTGCCCCCAAGAATCGCGGCAACAAATGCTTTCCATCCGAAAACTATGCCCATGTAGGGGTCCAGGACAGGATAGGCCACGCCGAAGAGTATCCCGGCAACGGCTGCCAAGCCAGATCCGATTGCAAATGTCATGGCCGCTATGGTGTTTATGGGAACACCCATCAGGGGCACGACAACATAGTCAAAAGCCATAGCCCGCATGGCCATCCCCCACCTTGATCGCTGCACAAACAGATGCAGGGCAAACATAAACAGCAGGGATACGACGACAATCATGATCTTTTTGTTGGTAACAAACACGCCTCCGATATCATAAGTGACTGACTGAATCAGCGGCGGGAAACTGACTCGTGTTGCACCCATAATGGCCAGGTTTCCGGTCTCCAGAATGATGCCGATCATCAGGCCGGTGATTGCTGCCGAGGCCCGGGGTGCATCTCGCAACGGCCGGTAGCCAACCCTTTCGACGATCACCCCCACAAGAGAGGTCAGGAACATGGAAATCATGATGGTCAGCACCAGGATCATCCACCCGGGCAGCACAATGGCGCCATAAGAGGTCAGCGCTACCAGTCCGGTTGCCACACCGAATCCGATATAGGCTCCCACCATGAAAATGTCGCCGTGAGCAAAATTGAAGAGCATCAGGATACTGTAAACCATGGAGTATCCCAGTGCGATCAGCGCGTAAAAACTGCCCCACTGCAAGGCGTTGACCAGGTTTTGGAAGAAATATGTCATCGGGTTCGCTCCTTGTTTTGTAAAGAAAGCGGGCCAGAACATATCGCCCTGGCCCGATGTTTGTCAGTTGGCCGTGGTCAGTTGTCCGTTGTCAGTTGCACATCAGAATACCCCGAAGGGGTTGCATAATCTAGCCCAGGGTCAGCGGAGCGCCACCCTGGGTAAAGATTCCCATAATGTATCATACCCTGAAGGGGTTACATAAGATAAAAGCATTATGTAACCCCTTCAGGGTAAAAGATTTATCTTATTTTTCCTCCCAGGGTGGCGCTACGCTGACCCTGGGCTAGCTTATGCAACCCCTTCGGGGTAAATCTGACAACGGACAAATTATTTTACGGACATGCGGATTTGTAGAACTCGTATTCGCCTTTGTCACTGATTTTGACGATAACCGCACATTTCTGCGGGTCCCCGTCTTCATTGAAGGTCATCTTACCGGTGATGCCTTCAAATTCCTTGATTTTTGCCAGCGCGTCACGGACACATTTGCGATCATCCTCAATTTTCCCCGTGAGCTTGCCGCAACTTTCTATGGCTTTCTGAACGATCCGCAGCGCGTCCCAGGTCAGGGCGCCTACATCATCGGGCACATACCCGTATTTTTTGTTGTACCGGTCAATAAATGCTTTGGTGGCACCGGTGGCACCGGCCGCTGCATAATGGGTGCTGAAGAAAAGCCCGTAGCAGTCTTTGCCGCAAAGCTTTACAGTTTCTGCCGAACCCCAGCTATCACTGCCCACGATGGGATTTTTCCATCCCAGTTCGTGAGCCTGCTGAACGATCAGCGCGACTTCATTATAATACTGGGGCGTGAACAGCACTTCCGCTCCGGATTTGACGATTTTTGTCAACTGGGAACTGAAATCCGTGTCTTTTGTGGTAAAGCTTTCAAAGGCCACAACAGAACCTTTGCCATTCACCTTTTCCCATGCCTGTTTGAAAAACTCTGCCAAGCCTTTGGGGTAGTCGCTGGCAACATCATAAAGCACAGCCGCTTTGGTGTAGCCGAATTCCTCTTTGATGAAATTGGCAAGCACGGGTCCCTGGAAAGGATCAAGGAAGCATCCGCGAAAGACAAAAGGACGATCCTTGGTGGTATCAGGATTTGTGGACCAGGGGGTTATCATGGGAGTTTTGTAATTATTGGCAACATCCCCCGCGGGTACGGCCTGTTTGGAGGACTGGGGACCTACGATGGCAAGCACCTCGTCTTCGGTAATCATCTTGGTGTTTACCTTTACCGCTGATTCTGCTTTGGATTCATTGTCCTCAATAACTATTTCCACCGGGTATTTTTTCCCCCCGACCTCAAGACCGCCGGCAGCCTTGATGTCTTCGAGCCACATCTGTGCAGCGTATTTGGAACCCTCTCCCACTTTGGGAATGTCACCGGTCATCGGCGCGTTGATACCGATTTTAATCGGTTTTTCTCCCCAGGCACAGGGAGAGAATGCCAAACCGACTGCCACACACAGAACAACAAGCATCACACCTCTTTTCATCAAAACCTCCTTCTGTTAATAAGTTTGGATAAAATACAATATCCGATTGATAATCCGGTCATAATAACATAGTGTTTTTGTTTTTTCAAGATGAATTTGCTTTATAGTGTTCTTCTGCCCGTAAATCTGCACCAGATTTATAAATA
>JAUCGG010000093.1 GCA_030378015.1 Desulfococcaceae bacterium HSG8 | reverse complement strand
AAACTACTTTTCAGCTTTTATGAAAGATGCCTGGAAAGCTTAACTATAAAACATATAAAAAATAAATTATTCAGACAGTTAAACCAAGGAGACAAAGACGATGAAAATTTTGAGAAGCCTGAAAAAACTCAGGGGCAGACTAATAACCGCTTTCCTGATTGTGGCTGTTATTCCTGTTCTGATACTTGGAATTATCTCTTGGCTGAAATTCAGCAACACTCTTCAGAATCAGGTTTATAAACAACTTGAAAGTGTGCGTGAAATCAAGAAAACCCAGGTAAAAAGCTATTTCCAGGATCGTCAGCATGATATGGGTGTGCTTATTGAAACTGTATCCACTCTTAGGGCTGAAGCAATTAACAAACTGACGGCTGTTCGCGAAACCAAGAAAAATCAGATTGAAAGATTTTTTTATGAGCGGACAGGTGATGTGCTTGTCCTTGCCGACAATCCATTCATTAGCCAGACATTAAAAGACCTTGGCTATGCTTATGAATCCGGGGGCGGATTTGCCGGGGGAAATTTCAAAGGCCATAAAGAGGAAAAATATGATGCCCCGGCTGAGTACAGGGAAGTGCATGACAGATATTACCCTAACCTGAAATATTACATGAAACAATATGGTTACTATGACCTTTTTCTTATGGACGGCAACGGCGATATCTGCTTCTCAGTGATGAAGGAATCAGATTTCGGGCAAAGGGCCAGTGATATTGACGCCGGATCATTGAGCGATGCATGGCGCATTGCCGCCAAAGATGGCAAAGCCTGTGTTTCAGATATAAAGTCCTACGCTCCGTCTGCCGGGACCCCGGCTCAGTTCGCGGCTGCCCCTGTCAAAGAAAACGGAAGGATCATCGGTGTAGTTGCCCTGCAAATATCTGCTGACGCCATTAATGAAATCATGGGCCAGCGAACCGGGCTTGGCGAAACCGGGGAAACCTATCTTGTGGGTCAGGATCAGCTCATGCGTTCTGACTCGTTTCTTGATCCTGCCAACCGCAGCGTCACAGCATCTTTCAAAGACCCGTCAAAAGGGAGCGTCAGCACAGAATCCTCAAAAGAAGCCTGCGACGGGAAAACAGATGCAAAGGTCATTGTCAGCTACAACGGCAAACGTGTCCTCTCCGCATATACGCCTGTCAAAATAGGTGATATAACCTGGGGTCTGATTGCTGAAACAGACATTGCCGAAGCATTCTGCCCCAGGGACGAATCCGGCGCTTATTTTTTTGCCAAGTACAAAGAAATATACGGTTACTATGACCTTTTCCTTATAAATCCTGACGGCTACTGCTTTTATAGCGTTGTCAAAGAGTCTGATTATCAGACCAACCTGATCAGCGGCAAATATGCAGACTCGGGTCTTGGCAGACTGACGAAAAAGGTTTTAAACAGCAGCCAGTTCGATTTTGCAGATTTCGAGCCTTATGAACCAGGCAAAAATGAGCCTGCTGCTTTTATCGCGCAGCCGCTTGTTCGTAATGGCAAAGCAGAAGTTGTGGCGGCACTCCGGATTTCCCTTGGTTCAATCAGCAGTATCATGAACCAGCGGGCAGGACTGGGCACGACCGGTGAGACATACCTTGTCGGTTCCGACAAACTCATGCGCTCTGATTCCTATCTTGATTCCGGAAATCATTCTGTCAAAGCGTCTTTTGCTGATCCCGAAAAGGGCAGGGTTGAAACAGATGCGAGCATTAACGCGCTTTCAGGGAAAACAAACCAGGAAATCATCTTCAATTATAAAAAAGACGCAGTGCTTTCTTCATACACTTTGTTAAACGTATGGAATGCAAAATGGGCTTTGCTCGCGGAGATTGGTGAAACAGAGGCGTTTGAACCCCTGAAAAACCTGGGAATACTGATCGGGATACTTGGCATTATATGCTTTTTTCTTATTGTCGGCATAGCTTTGCTGGCAACCCATATAATCGTCGGACCCATCAGGCAGGTAACAGATCAGTTCAGACTGGTTGCCATGGGTGAAGGTGACCTGACAAAACGGGTTGATTTGGAGAATATCAATTGTTCACAAATAACGCAGTGTGGAAAACATGAATGCCAGTGCTATGGCAAGGCAACCCACTGCTGGTATGAGGCAGGAAATTATGCTGTAAACATTCAGTGCCCCAAGATTCTTTCCGGAACATACAAATCATGTGAAGAATGCAAGGAGGTTTATCAGAAAGTAGTATATGATGAAGTTACATCCCTGGCATCGTATTTTAACGCTTTCATGTATAAACTTCAGACTATGTTTAAAATGATTGCGAACAGTGTTGATTATATATCAACGTCCTCTGCTGACTTGTCTGCAATTTCCGAACAGATGGCCGACAGGGCGAACACTATGTCTGGAAAAGCAAATACCGTAGCCACGGCTACTGAGGAGATGAGCGCAAACATGAATTCTGTGGCTGCTGCCAGCGAACAGGCATCAACCAATGTAAAAATGGTGGCAACCGCGACCGAAGAGATGGCAGCAACGGTCAATGAAATCGCCCGGAACTCGGAAAATGCCCGCTCAATTACCAATGAAGCTGTTTACCAGGGGAAAAGCGCATCAGACAAAGTACACAGGCTCGGCAACGCGGCTAATGAGATCAGCAAGGTGACGGAGGTCATAACAGAAGTTTCAGAGCAGACAAACCTGCTGGCTCTTAATGCCACAATTGAAGCAGCGCGGGCCGGAGAAGCCGGCAAGGGTTTTGCTGTTGTTGCCAACGAGATAAAAGAACTTGCCAGGCAGACCCCCGAAGCTACCCGGGATATCAGGAATAAGATTGAAGACATCCAGGGTTCGACAACAGAAACCGTGACAGAGATCGGGCAGATTTCCGATGTTATCAACAAAGTGAACGAGATTGTATCCGTCATTGCCACGGCAGTGGAAGAGCAAAGTGTGACCACCAGGGAAATCGCAGGCAATGTCGCCAATGCATCCGTAGGAATCGAGGAGGTGAATCTTAACGTGGCCCAGAGTTCCTCAGTGGCCGGAGATCTTGTGGGCGACATAGTGGAGCTCAACGAGTCTGCTTCTGAAATGTCGGAAAACATTTCACAAGTCAATGTGAATGCTGAAGAACTTTCCAGGCTGGCCGCACAGTTGAAAGAAATGACGGATAAATTCAAGGTATGAAGGCGTGAAGCGTGAAGCGTGAAACGTGAAACGTGATGCGTGATGCGTGATGCGTGATGCGTAATGTTCACGTTTCACGCTTCACGTTCCACCAGGCAGCCGGAATTAAAAAAAGGAGGACTAATGAAATTACAGACAAAGCTGCTTATTATATTTTTTTCAGTTCTTATTATTTTCGGACTTTGTGCAGGTATTACAATGAACATTGTTATTTCATCCTATGGTGAGGATGAAATCAGAAAATTCCGTGAAGATGAAATGGTTAAGATTAAACAGAATATAAAAAATTATGTGGATATTGCATATAACACCATTGAATCCGATTATAATAACAGCCAGGATAAAGAATGGCTGGAACAGCATTATGGTTCACGGCTGATTAATATTGTTGACATAGCAGAGGGAATAATCAGGGAGAACAAAAAACTCGCAGCACAAGGTGCAATAAGCGTTCAGGAGGCTCAACAGCGCGCATCCGAATCTGTCGGCAATATACGCTACAATAACGGCACTGGTTATGTATGGATAAATGATACAAAAAAACCTTTTCCAAAAATGGTAATGCACCCCACTGTACCGAATCTTGACGGCACTGTTTTGAATGATGCAAAATACAACTGTGCCCTGGGAAAAAATCAGAACCTTTTCCAAGCTTCTGTTGAAAAAACTGAAAAACGCGGTGAAGGGTTTGTTGATTACTTGTGGCCTAAACCGGCTAAGGACGGGGGGCTCACCAAGGATCAGCCAAAACTTTCTTATGTGAGATTGGATTCCGAATGGAACTGGATTATCGGAACCGGTATTTATGTTGATGATGCCCTGAATGATGCAGTAAAAAAATCAAAATCAGATATCAGCAGGATGCGCTATGATGAAGCCGGATATTTCTGGATTAATGATACAGGAAAGCCGTTTCCCAAAATGATCATGCATCCGACAGTGCCGGAATTAAATGGAAAACTGCTTGATAATGCAGCATATAATTGTGCATTGGGGAAAAATCAGAATTTGTTCCAGGCAATGGTTGAAGCAGTTGAAAAAAACGGAGAAGGTTATGTTGATTATTTGTGGCCCAAACCAACAAAAAAAGGGCTGACAAGTGAACAGCCCAAGCTCTCATATGTACGCATTTTTCAACCGCTCAGATGGGTGATTGGCACAGGGGTATATCTTGATTCTATTGATGCTGTTATAGCTGAAAAAACTGATGCTGTCACTAATACTGTAAGAACTTTGTTTTTTACTATTTTCATAGTTGCGGCTGTTGTTTTCCTGTTTCTTGCAGGTTTAAGCTATTACTTTACCAACCGTTTTTTTATTCGGAATATTAACGATGCTGTTTCATTTGCCAAAACTATTGCTGACGGTGACCTCACCAGCTCTCTTAATATAGATCGGAAAGATGAAATAGGAATTCTTGCCGCATCATTAAATAATATGAATTTAAGCCTTAGGGAAATGGTTAAAACAATTATAAACGGTGTCAGCGTAATGTCAGCATCTTCTGCTGACCTGTCTGAAATTTCCGAGCAGATGGCTGGCAGGGCTGTCAGTGTGTCTGAAAAAGCAAATAACGTGGCCACGGCTACCGAGGAGATGAGCGCGAACATGAACTCCGTGGCTACTGCCAGCGAACAGGCATCAGCCAATGTGAAAATGGTGGCAACCTCGACCGAAGAGATGGCAGCAACGGTCAATGAGATCGCCCATAATTCGGAAAATGCCCGCCTGATTACCAATGAAGCTGTTTACCAGGGCAGAACCGCATCAGACAAAGTACACAGGCTCGGCAACGCGGCTAATGAGATCAGCAAGGTGACGGAGGTCATAACAGAAGTTTCAGAGCAGACAAACCTGCTGGCTCTTAACGCCACCATCGAAGCAGCGCGGGCCGGAGAAGCAGGCAAAGGTTTTGCTGTTGTTGCCAACGAGATAAAAGAACTTGCCAGACAGACCCCCGAAGCCACCCGGGATATCAGGAATAAGATTGAAGACATCCAGGGTTCGACAACAGAAACCGTGACAGAAATCGGGCAGATTTCTGATGTTATCAATAAAGTGAACGAGATTGTATCCGTTATTGCCACAGCAGTGGAAGAGCAGAGTTTGACCACCAGGGAAATCGCAGGCAATATTGCCAGTGCATCCGTAGGAATTGAGGAGGTGAATCTTAACGTGGCCCAGAGTTCGTCAGTGGCCGGAGACCTTGTGGGCGACATAGCTGATCTCAGTGAATCTGCTGCTGAGATGTCGGAAAGTATTTCACAGGTAAGCGTGAATGCTGAAAAACTTTCCAAGCTGGCCGCACAGTTGAAAGAAATGGCGGATAAATTCAAGGTATGAAGGCGTGAAACGTGAAACGTGAAACGTGAAACGTGATGCGTGATGCGTGAAACGTGATGCGTGATGCGTGATGCGTGATGCGTGATGCGTGATGCGTGATGCGTGAATTCGTTTCACGTTTCTCGTTCACCAAAGCAAAAGGGGTTCAGTTGTCAGTTGGCAGTCGTCAGTTGGCAACTGACGACTGACGACTGACGACTGACAACTGACAACTGACAACTGACGACTGACAACTGACAACTGACAACTGACAACTGACGGCTGACGACTGACGACTGGCGACTGACAACTGACGGCTGACGACTGACAACTGACGACTGACGACTGACGACTGCCAACTGGCAACTGGCAACTGGCAACTGGCAACTGGCAACTGACAACTGACAACTGACGACTGACAACTGACAACTGACAACTGACGACTGACAACTGACAACTGACAACTGACAACTGACAACTGACCACTTTTAAGGAGAAATTACTATGGCTATAGACAGAAAAAAGATCATTGAGGAAATGTCAAAAGTAAGTGTTATAGGAAACGATCAGGGGCTGATCCCTGCTTTCGGAGTCTATGTTCAGCAACTGCCGGGAGTAGCACACCGCTTTTTAAGTTCGTTTCCCATTGCTCGGCTCGGATTGGTAAATCCGCGCCACCGCCGGACTTGTCAGTCCGGCGTGAGCAAAGGGAGGAACTTAAAAAGTGGTGTAGTACCGCCTTCAGGCGGTCTGCCTGTCAGGTTATAATCATCTGATTTCACAGCAGCCGCCTAAAGGCGGTACTACAAACTTCCTACTGACACTTTCAAAAACCGGGTTTTTCCCGTTTCTCCCAGGGGCAGATATGGGCAAATATGCAGACGAAAATATCAGAATTTTTATTGATGAATCCTTGGAGCATCTGGCTGATATTGAAAATGAACTGCTGGCGATTGAACAGGGCGGCGCGAACATAGATGAGAATCTTGTAAACAAGGTGTATCGAGCGGCTCATTCCATCAAAGGCGGGGCAGGTTTCATGGGACTTGTCAATATTAAAAATCTTACACATGAAATGGAAAATGTCCTGGGGAAAATCCGCTCCCGGGAAATTGTGCCGGCTTCCCCTGTCATCACTATTCTGCTACTGGCTTCGGACGCCCTCAGAAATCTGCTCAACGATATTGACAACAGCAATGATGCGGGCATCACCGAACATCTGGAGGCACTGAAGTCCATCACAGATGGCTCTTTTGATGAGGAAAAATGTGCGGATGCAGATTTGCAGCCTCCCACAGAAATGGTCAACTTATCGTCTCCGAGGGAAAACAGCAATGATGGGGAAGTCACCGGACATCCGGAGGCACCGGATTCGATCACAGATGGTTCTTCTGATAAGAAAAAATGTGAAGATACAGGTTTGCAGCCTTCTACAGCAGGAATGGTTAACATACCGTCTCCAAGTGAAAAGTGCATTTTCAGCGTGGCTGATAAAGATATTTCCGATATTCGGAAGGATGGAAAATATCTTTACCTGGTTGAACTTGATTTTACTCAACACGTTGAAATGAAAAGTGAAACTCTTTTGAATGTTATCGGTGACATGAAGGATTGCGGCATGATCCTGGACAGCAGGCCAGATATTACTACTGTCGAACATCTCAATGTTGATAAACATTCAGATGGATTTCCTTTCCTGGCATTGTTTGCCACAGTATTGAAACCTGCCGATGTCGATAAACTTCTTAATTCCAACGTAATAAATATTTATGTCGTTACTGAGGATTTTACTGTAAAACCCGTTTCCCTGGAACCTGTTGAAAAATTACCCGGGACAGGGGATATGCCGGCCATAATAAAGGAGGATGTGGCCGAGGAATCTGCATTGCCTGATGTTACTGCTCCGCATACATCCGCCGACGTTATCGCCTCAGAACCTGCTGCCCCGGAATCTGTTGAAGAAGTATCCGGCGATGAGACAGGAGATATGCCGACTATGGTAAAAGAGGATGTTAACCCTCCGACGGAGGAGACCGGTGACACTTCAAAAACGAAACAGCCTCAGACCAATCTCCGGGTAAATATCAAGCTTCTCGATTCGCTCATGACGCTGGCAGGCGAACTGGTACTGAGCCGCAACCAGTTGCTCCAGTCTATATTCCGCAAGGACCGCCGCTCCCTGGAAATTTCCGGACAACGGATTGACCTGATCACCTCCGAATTGCAGGAAGCGATTATGCATACCCGGATGCAGCCCATCCGGAATATTTTTAATAAATACCCGCGGGTGGTTCGGGATCTTGCCATGAGCCTTGATAAAAAAATGGATCTGTTCATAGAAGGAAAAGAGGTGGAACTTGATAAATCCATCATCGAAAGCCTGAACGATCCCATGACTCATCTTATCAGAAATGCAGCAGATCATGGAATAGAATCGCCGGAATTCCGAATCAGGCAGGGCAAAGATCCGGTCGGCAAGATATACCTCAGGGCATATCATGAAGCCGGGCAGGTCAACATTGAAATCACAGATGACGGGAGAGGAATAGACGGTGACCGTATTGCCGAATCAGCCGTTGCAAAAGGTCTGGTCAGCGAAGAAATGGTCAGGGGAATGTCGCCCGGGGAAAAAGTACATCTGATTTTTCTCCCGGGTTTTTCAATGTCAGACAAAGTCACAGAACTGTCGGGCCGGGGAGTAGGCATGGATGTGGTCAAAACCAACCTGGACGGACTGGGCGGAATTGTGGATATTAATTCGGTCCCGGGGAAAGGAACTACCATACATATAAAACTTCCCCTGACCCTGGCGATTATCCCGAGTCTCCTGGTTTCGGACGGTAATGAACGCTATGCCATACCACAGGTGAATGTGGTTGAACTGCTGAGAATTCCGCCGTATAAGATCAGGGACAGGATTGAGCAGGTCGGAGATGCCCACGTTGTCAGGCTGAGGGACAAGCTGCTTCCTCTCCTGAGATTGTCGGATGTTCTCGGGGTTGAACGCACCTATTCTGATCCGAAAAACGGGACTGAAAAGCCGGATCGCCGAAAAACTATAGCCGACAGAAGATCCCTGAAGATGCCGCTGTTTTTCGATGACGAGACCACAGGAAAAATGCCTGCCGATCCCGGGATAGAAAATGGAGGGAATACGCATGAAAAGGAGCCTGACCGCCGCAGGGTGTCTGACAGACGCTACCATTCCCAAAGCGCCATAAACATTGTCGTCGTCTCCACAGGAGCCTTTAAATACGGCATGATCGTAGATGCATTGCATGACTCGGAAGAGATTGTCGTCAAACCTTTGGGACGGCACTTAAAAGAGTGTAGGGGTTACGCAGGCGCCACTATTCTCGGGGACGGGCGCGTTGCCCTCATACTTGATGCAGCCAACCTTGCCCGCATGGCTGAACTGACTTTTGTGTCAGGCTCGGACAGGGCATCGGAAGTCACTGAAAAATTCATACCGCCCGGGGAAGATAAGCATACCCTGCTTATTTTCAGAAATTCGGAGAAAGGACGATTTGCCGTTCCCTTAGAACTGGTGGAGCGTATTAAAAAGATCAGGTGCAGTGATATCGAAATCGTTGGCGGGAGCAGAATAATCCGCTATCGCGGGTCAAGCATGCCCCTGTTTGACATGGGGGACGTTGCCCAGGTTGATGCATTTGAAAAAAAAGAAAAGGCCCTGGTTATCGTTTTTTATGTTGCGGGCCTGGATGTGGGTCTTCTGGCCATCCCCCCCATAGACTCTGTGAAAGTTGCATATACGATAGACGATACAACACTCAGACAGCCAGGAATACTGGGGTCTGCCGTCATTGAGGAGCAAACCACCCTTATTGTTGATGTTATCGGTCTGATTGAGGCCCTTCACCCCGAATGGTTTTCAGTAGAAAGACATATGAAACAGCAAGTTGGGAAAAGTAAGAGCGTTATTTTAGCCGAGGATTCGAAATTCTTCCGCAACCAGATGAAATGCGCCATAGAGAATGCGGGTTATGATGTCATTGAAGCAGAAGACGGGATGATAGCATGGAATTTACTACAAAAAAATGCAGGTGAAATATCACTTGTAGTCACGGATATTGAGATGCCGAACTTGGATGGCTTCGGCTTTACCCAGAAAGTCAAACAGGATGGACGTTTTTCCGATTTGCCAGTGATTGCAGTGACCTCCCTGGCCGGAAAGGAAGACATAAAAAAAGCAAAAGCCTGCGGCGTTGATGAATATCAGATCAAACTGGACAGAAAAAAACTTGTTGAATGTATTAACCATTATCTTAATTGAGAGTTAATCAGTAGATGGAAACTCCCCCTTTGAAGGGGGCCGGTGGGATGTATTTTCAGTGAGTTATACCCCCTGCACCCTCCTCAGGAGGGAATTTTTTCATCTACTGTTAATAATTGAATATCCGGATTCCCTGTTGCTCGCGGGGATTGACAAATCCCCGCCGCTGGATGAATCTGTTAACCCGAACAGGGATATGAATTCTCTATTTTTCCATTATTAAGGAGATAAGTGATGCGAAGAAACAAATATGCCGATACTAAACGTAAAACCGTAGAACTGTGTACTTTTTATGTAGGCAGTCACCAGTTCGGCATAAACATTCTCAAGGTCCAGGAAATAAACAAACATGTGACGATAACAACGGTTCCCCAGTCGCAGGAATTTATCATCGGGGTTATGAACCTGAGGGGCAGAATTGTAACTGTCATAGAGCTTGCAAATAAACTCGGGCTTGCTTCTACCGCGTTTGGAAAAAAAAGCCGTACCATCATAGTCAACTCAAGAGATGAATACATCGGGCTTTTAGTGGATCAGATCGGTGATGTCGTGCCGGTCGATATCGGAAAAGTAGAGCCGCCCCCGGTCAATATCGGAGGAATCCTGGGTAATTTTACCGAAGGTGTGTTAAAAACCGGTACAGGTCTGATCGGCATCCTTGATGTCGAAGAAGTGCTGAAATAGTCAGTAGCCCGGAAAAGCTCGCTTGGGATTGCCTATAAGCAGGGATTTTTATAAAAATCCCTGCTTATAGGCAATCCCTGTAGTTATGAAACTGAAAACCGGCCTGATAACATGCTGAAATACATAGCCGGAATTCCGGAATCCGGATTTCAGCAGGCATCCCTGCCGGAGAAATTCTTAAAAAATGAAGGCCTCCGAACTAAAGCAGATCAAAACCTCGGGGGTCTGATGTTCGGTTACTAAAAAGGCACAAATAAAATGATGACGAATGACAACCCGTTAAAAGTTCTTGTGGTTGACGACGCCATATTATATCGGACAATCATCAGTGAAGTGCTCTCCGAATTGCCCGGCATCCAGGTGGTGGGCACAGCAGGAAATGGTAAAATCGCCACTCATCGAATTGGCACATTGAATCCTGATATACTTACGCTTGATATTGAGATGCCTGAAATGAACGGCATCGAGGTCCTGGAATGGTTACGGGAAAAGGCCCCGGATGTGGGCGCTATCGTACTCAGCAGCTTTGCACAAAAGGGAGGTGAGATGACTGTCAGGGCCCTGGAACTGGGAGCTTTTGATTTTATACAGAAGGCCGAATCCGGCACTATGGAAGATAACAAAAAAGCTGTTAAAAAAGCAATCCTGCCCATGTTTCAGGCATATGCCCGGCGCAGAGAAGTACAGCAAATATTAAAAGGGAAAACTATCCCGTCGAGAGCAAATGCTGAAAAGAAAGTGCTTCTGAATTCCTCTGGTGTGGTTCAGCGCATGGCGAAAATATCAGGCAGGATAAGACGCAAGTCATCCATCGTAGGGATCGGTATTTCAACCGGGGGACCCGAAGCCCTGGCCAGGATGCTGCCAGGAATACCCGGGAATATAGGCGTTCCTATTCTTATTGTCCAGCACATGCCGGCCGCTTTTACACAATCTATCGCTTCCAGTCTCAATGCCAAATGCGCCATTGATGTCAGGGCCGCGGTTGATGGTGAACCGATCAGGCCTGGCACAGCCCTTTTCGCTCCCGGTGGGAAACAGATGAGGATTGAGAAAGGAGCCGACGGTAAGACAATCATTATCAGGCTGACCGATGACCGGCCTGAAAATAACTGCAAACCATCAGCAGACTACCTGTTCCGATCCATTGCTCACCACTATGAGGATCAGGCAACAGGTGTCATCATGACAGGTATGGGGTCGGACGGCACACTCGGGCTTAAACTGATGAAGCGCAGCGGCGCTGTTATCATTGCGCAGAATGAAGAAACATGTACGGTTTTCGGGATGCCCAAGGAACCTGTCGAATCTGGAATTGTAAATGTCGTCGCCCCCCTGGATAAGATTGCGGAAGAAATCTGCCGGACAGTCAGATGAAACGTGATGTGTGAAACGTGAAACGTGATGCGTGATGCGTGAGAGGCTCAGATTCTATAAATTGTAACTGCTCACCCTTGTTCCCAAACTCCGTTTGGGAACACACTTTCAGGCAAACTCTGTTTGCGGAGTTTGCGGAAGTCATATCGCTAAGATACAACCTATGTAGAACGAATTTGCAATTCGTTCAGGCACGATTTGAAAAATCGTGCTACTTTGAACGACCCGGACATTATTTATGGAACGGAGCACTTAGGTACAAAAACAAATAGAATTCTCGAAGTGTTGGCCGCTTCGCAAATGCAGGGTGGAGTTCTACCGGGTGTAATTAAAAGTGTTAGGTGAGTACTCCTCGTTCCCAAACTCCGTTTGGGAACGCAATTGCAGACAAAACTCCGTTTTGCATGGCAAACGGGCGCATTTACAACTTGGGGGGAGCAGTCCCGGAGGGACGACTGAAAACAGCCCGGCAATTTATTGCCGGGGCGAATGTCCCCGTTTTTCAGTCCCGTAGGGACGACGGAAAAGCTTTTTTTCAATCGTCCCTACGTGATGATCCGGAATACTCACCCGGCAATGAATTGCCGGGCTATTTTCAGTCGTCCCTCCGGGACTGATAACTCATGGCAAACAGAGTTTGCTCGGCAGATGTGTTCCCAAACGGAGTTTGGGAACAAGGACTGACACTTTTAATTACACCCGGTTCTACCCATCATTCGACTATATATATAATGAAAAAAATCACTCCAAACGAATTCACAACCATTGCCAGATATATTTATGATATCTCCGGAATATATCTTGATCAGACCAAAGCATATCTTATTGAAACAAGGTTAAAGGGCATCTTGAAAGAGATAGGAGCCGATTCGTATCAGGAATTGTATCACAGGGCTAAATCCGATATCACACGCGCTCTTGAGATGAAGATCATCAACGCCATATCCACCCAGGAGACCATGTTTTTTCGAGATAACTCACCTTTTGAGATCATCAGGACTATGATCCTGCCGGAACTGGTTGAGCGAAAAATGTCACAACCATCATTGTTCCCGGCAAACATCCGAATCTGGAGCGCGGCCTGCTCAACAGGACAGGAAACATACAGCATAGCCATTGTTCTCAAGGAGCTATTGTCAAACCCGTCGAAATTCAATATCCGGCTGCTGGGTACAGATATTTCTGAGAGTGCGATTGCCTGCGCATCCTGCGGGGAATACAATCAGCTTGCTGTGGAACGGGGACTTCCCAAGGATAAACTGGATAAGTATTTCACGCAAAACGGCCTGAAATGGAAGGTAAAGGATGATATCAGTGCAATGTGTGCTTTCAAGAGGCATAACCTCATGGATTCATTTTCCAGTCTGGGCAGATTTGACATCGTGCTTTGCAGAAACGTAGCCATTTATTTCGCGCAGGAAGATAAAGTCAGGCTTTTCAACAAACTTGCTGACATCTTGGAACCTGGAGGTTATCTTATCGTAGGTTCCAGCGAATCCGTTACCGGGATAACTTCAAGATTTGAGGCGAGAATGAATTTAAAGATGATTTTCTATCAATTGATAAATCAGAATAAAAAATGAAATAACAAATAAATCACAATCAGTAGATGGAAACTCCCCCTTTGAAGGGGGCCGGGGGGATGTATTTCCAGCGAGTTACATCCCCATTCTCCCCTCTCAAGAGGGGAATTTCCATCTACTGACCAAATATAGTCAAATTCCAAACTGAAGCTTGAGATTTGGAATTTGGGATTTATTTGTTATTTGGATATTGTCTTTTGGAATTTATTTTCATCCATGAGGAGGTTCACTAAATGAAAACAGTTCTCGTCGTTGAAGATTCCAGCTTTTTCGGCGTGATGATAAAGGATAAGATCAAGGCAGAAACCAGTTTCGATGCTCTCTGGGTTCAGGATATGTCTGAAGCAGTCAAAGTTCTCAATGAGACCGGCAACAGCCTTTTCGCAGCAATTCTTGATTTCAACCTGCCAGATGCGCCCCAAGGAGAAATCATAGATGAAGTTGTTGACAGGGACCTTCCCGCTATTGTCTATACCAGCGACCTTAGTGAAAAGGTGCGTGATATGGTTTGGTCCAAGAATGTGGCTGACTATGCCCTTAAAGACGATTCGCGAAGCTTGGATTATATCATCTCCATGTTGAAACGCTTTGAAAGAAATATCGGCACAAAAATCATGGTAGTCGAGGATTCGCACTTCTTCCGCAAAATCCTTACAGATCTTCTCAGGGTTCACTGTTATAAGGTATTCAGCGCTCACAATGGGATGGAAGCACTTGATCTGCTTGAAGAACATCCCGATATGAAACTGGTTGTTACTGACTTCAGTATGCCCGGAATGGACGGCCTCGCGCTGACACAGAAGATAAGAGAAAAATATGATAGGAATGACCTTGCAATAATAGGGGTTTCTTCGGAAGGCGATAAGCTTCTGGCTGCACGCTTTATAAAAAACGGGGCAAACGACTTTATTATAAAACAGTCCTTCCTCACCGAGGAGTTTTACTGCCGTGTCACCCAGAGCATCGAAAATCTGGAACATATACAAATGGTGAGGGAGGCAGCTATAAAAGACTTCCTCACCGGGCTTAACAATCGCAGGTATTTTTTCGACGAGGGAAGCAAGTTTTTTATGAGTGCTGCCCGTGACAAACAGGCCATCGCATGCGGAATGATTGATATTGACTATTTCAAAAAGGTAAATGACACTTACGGACACGAGGCAGGTGATGTCGCCATCTGTCATATATCCTCGATTCTCAGAAGCAGCGCTCGCGAAACCGACATCGTAGCGAGGTTAGGCGGCGAAGAGTTTTGCATCCTCGCAGTGAATATGAGTGCTGAGGATGCAGGAAAGATATTTGAAGATATTCGCGGGAAGGTGGAGAAGTCTCCTGTTGATATCGACGGGCAAAAGATAAAAATTACAGTGAGCATAGGAGTAGCCACGAAGCCCGGAAACAGCCTTGATGGCATGGTCGGGGAGGCAGACAGGCTCCTGTACGATGCAAAAGAGAGCGGACGCAACAAAGTTGTGATGAAATAACAAAAATCAGATAAGGTCAGTAGATCGAAAAGTTTATGGTAAAACCTTGCAGACAGCGGATTCCGGGTTAAAATTAAAAAACATCCGTTTTTTAATTTTCCCCGGAATGACAGTCTGCTGCCTGAAACAACTACCCGTCATTCTGGGGAAAATCGGAAAACGGATGTTTTCCGATTTTAACCCGGAATCCACTGCTTGCAAAAGTTTTCGATCTACTGAAGGTAAAATAACAAATCTCAAATAACAAATAAATCACAATGATCAATAGTCAAAATTCCAAACCCTTTAATTTGAGATTTGTAATTCGGGATTTATTTGGGATTTGTAATTTGGGATTTATTTAGGTAACATCATGGCAAACAATGATTTGAAAATACTGGTTGTTGATGACAGTTCCCTGATACGGGGGATAATCCGGAATGAACTGGAGGCAGGGGGATACCAGGTTATTGAAGCTGCTCATGGCTTCAAAGCCCTTATAAAGGCTTCCGAATCCCCTCAGCCTGATCTGATAACCCTTGATGTCGAGATGCCCAAATTAGACGGTTTTGAAACTTGCAGAAGATTGCGGGAAGATCACTATGCCCGTTTTTTCAAACATATCCAGGATAATATGGTTCCGGTTATATTCGTCACATCGCATGACACCATCGAAGATCGGAAAAAGGGGTTTGATCTCGGGGCAATGGATTTTATTACCAAACCGTTTAAGGAAGGGGAAATTCTCAAGGCTGTCAATAAAATTCTTCGGCCTGAAAATCGCCTGAAGGGTCTGACGGCTCTGGTAGTGAATAAAAACAGCGATTCCCGCCGTATGGTATCGGATTGCCTGCGAAGAGAAGGTGTTACCACTATCGAAGCGGCTGACGGGGTTCAGGCATTTGAAACAATGAGCGCCGGAACTGACAGTATAGACATCGTTATTACCGGTCTTCTGATGCCGCATATGAACGGGGATGAACTCTGTAAAAAGATCAGGAATGAACTCAACCTCAAGGAACTGCCTGTCATTTTTTTACCGGTGGTTGATGATAAAAGCGAATTGTTTGAACTCTTTAAAGCCGGTGCAACTGATTACCTGCTTCAGCCCTTTGTCAAGGAAGAGTTCCTGGCACGCCTTATTGTGCATCTGGAAAGGACCAGGTTGAACAAAAGTCTTCGGAACACCCTCGAACAAGTCGAACAATTCAATAAAAACATTACAGAGAGCATTAAGTATGCAAAATTAATTCAGACCTCCCTGCTGCCGAACCTGGATGAGGTGAAAAATTATCTCCCTCACAGCTTTTTTATCTGGATGCCCAGGGATATCGTGGGAGGAGATATTTTTTATACTTATCCATTTGAAGACGGTGTCCTCGTCGCAGTCATAGACTGCACAGGCCACGGGGTTCCGGGGGCATTTATGACCATGATAGCCTCCTCCGGTCTTCGAAGAATCATCAGGACCGACCAATGCAGTGATCCTGCAAAAATTTTGCAGCAACTGAATCAAATCGTCAAGACAACGCTTCAGCAGGATACGGAATACGCGCTTTCAGATGACGGTCTGGATGCTGCGATCTGTTTTGTATCGGATTATCGGGAACCCGAAACTTCAGATTCAGGGGGGTTAAGACTGACTTTTGCGGGTGCGCACCTGCCGCTTTATTATACATATAACAATGAAATTCATCTCATCAGGGGCGATAATATAAGCATTGGTTATAAAAGATCCGATTTAGATCATAATTTCACGAAGCACACAATTGATATCGAAAAAGGGATGTTGTTTTATCTCTCGACAGATGGCTTTACAGACCAGATCGGCAACACTGGCCGGTGTATGGGTAAAAAAAATTTTAAGAAACTTCTGCTGGAAACCAGCAGGCAACCGTTTCAAGCGCAGAAGGATATGCTTGTCAGGGCTTTGGAAGAATACAAAGGCAAACGCGAAAGGACAGATGATGTTACTTTAGTAGGATTCGGTTTCGAGGATGATATCCAGAGGGAAATCTTCGCCGGATGAAGAACTAGTACAGCACTTTGTAAATACATGACCCCTGCAAGAAGCATCAAGCTTCGCTTGGCGCACAACGATCCGGATTTATCTTGGCACGATTAACATGTGGTTATGCCCGATTTTTCCATCAATTAGGATTGCGGCTGCTATGAAAGACCACGATCTCATCTTTTTCAATGAAATAAAGAACACCATATGGGAAGCGGCGAATCATTGCTCTGCGTATCTTTTTATGAACGACAGAATATAATTTCGGATCGCGGCTGATTTTTTCAAAAGACTCCTCCACACACAGAACAAAGTCGTCTCCAAGTCCTTCACGCCGACTCTCATACCACCACCACGCCTCCTCAATCTCCCTCGGTGCCTGCGGGCGTATCGTGATGTTGTCTGTAAAACCGCTCCGCATCGTCCTGATACTGAAACGCACATACGAAATCATCGGCATTCTGCAAAGATATACCTGACCTCTGCAATGCTCTGCCACAACATTTTCAAACCATGCATCAACTCCATTCGTCTCTCAGATCATCGACATATTTCTGGGCATCAACTCCGTAAACTGATGAAGATCTGACACGTTCAAGAGTATTACTCAGATCGACATTGATGCGTCCTTTTTCAGAAAGGTAAAGAATTTCCATCAGACTGACTACTGAAACAATAATAGTATCTTTATTCGTCTCAATTTCCCTGAAAACAGTCCTTGCCTGCATCCCGATATTCGGATTTCTTGTAAAATGCCTGACAAGCGCAACTGTATCAACAAGGTATCTCATTCAAATCTCCTCGCTTCAACAGATGAAGTTATTTCCTGTCGTGCCTGATATAACTCTGATTCGAAATCAATTTTATCAAATCCGGCATTTTCCCAGATACCTTCTAAGTTTATTCTTTTTTCTTTGACTTTTTCGGATTGAATGAAATGCTGACTATCAAGAAACCGTGATAGTACATCTTCGGGAATGACCTGTAATTTTTCTGCTATCTGGGGACTAAATTCTCTGTTAACTCTCATCTCGCATCCTTCCATTATTGTTGTTTTATCAGGAACCGTCAGAAAAATAACGCCGAAATAACCGGCATTGAAAAGTGTCGCGCAGCAGCACTTTTCAATGTCCGGTTCATTGATGTGTCAGCCACCTGTTTTCCTGGATATAAAGCCAGTATGCGCAGTCCCTCACGGCGAAAAACAGCAGCGCTGTTTTTTGTCCGCTGAAGTGAGAGTCAGCCGGACATTTTCAGTCTTCTGCCAATCGTTTTCCCAGACTGACCACATAATCATTACCAAAACCTGAAGACTCGTAGAATTTTATTACGGCTGTATTTGAATCTCTCACCTGAAGGTTTATTTTCGGGCAACCCCGTTCTCTCAGCATTTCTTCTGCTTTATTCATGATCGAACTCCCGTGCCCGATTTTCCGATGGTCCGGATGCACTGCCAGGTAGTTAATCCAGCCACGATGCCCTTCATAACCCCCCATAACGCACGCAATAACTTTTCCGTTCAATTTCCCGACAAGAAACAGTTCGGAATCCTTCTTCAGCTTACGCGGTCAGTATCTTTGTCCGGGTCATTCTGAGGCGCGACAAGACCGCAGCATTTCCATAACTCCACAACTTCAGTTCTGTCTGTTTCTTCGAATTTGGTTATCTTCATCATCGAATTTCAAGGGCTTGCGCCCCAATGATCCGGATTTATCCTGACACGAGCAACCTGTGGTTAGTCCCTGTCGCTTCAAATCAATCCCGGATTTCATACCGGTTCGCCTGGAGAACAACTATTGGCGATATACGTCTGAAGCTGGTTCTGTGCATGCCTCAAGTTGCCCAGTTTTCAACCTGAAGCGATTTTATACGTTTGAATTCTTTTTCATTATTTGTAACTAACACCATATCTCTGCTTAATGCGTGAGCAGCAATTAATAAATCCAGCGGGCCAATAACAATGCCTTGTTTTTCAAGCCGGGAACGGATTTCACCGTAATATTTCGATGCTGTTTCATCGTAGGGTATTATCTCAAAAGGTGTGAGAAACTCATCAAGTCGCTGTTGGTTTTGTTTCTTTTGCTTACTTTTCGAAACTCCGTATCGGAGCTCAGAAACTGTAATAGATGATATGCCTGTTTCACCGGCTTCAGTATTCCGGAACCTGTGAATAACTTCAGGGGGGCGATTATTCATAATATAGATGCATATGTTTGTATCAATCAAAAAGTTCATTCAGGCCGGCTCTTTCCTGTTGTAAATTTGGCTGATTCCGGTTTGTCATGAAGGGTTTATCATATTTCTTCAGATTTCTTTCCCAAACATCCCAGATAGAATTATCTTTGGGAATTAAGAGTACACCTTCAGAAATTCTTTTGATATATACTTCTTTCCCTTCAAACCGATAAGCTTTGGGTAGGCGTATAGCTTGGCTGCGCCCATTGATAAATAATTTGGCAGTATCCATTTTACCTCCTTATTGTTCAGATAGAACTATATCTGTAAGTATATATCATTGTGGCGATATGTCAAGTATAAGTACCTGATCAATAATTTTGTAACATTTCCGAGATTGTGAAAGCTTGAAAATCCGGAATGAGACGTCAGAAAAATGTTACAAAACTTTTGCACAGGTACTTAAGGTGATTTCCAGGAAAGAATATACCACGGAAAGCGGAGCCTCCTCTGGTTGCCTGCATGTAAAACAATTTTGTAAATTGTTTTTTCGGGAGCCTCATAACGAGTTATGGGCTGCCTCTTGTTGCGGGAACGAGAATCTCCTACTTTTTGGGAATGCGCCCTTTAAGCTTTATGAAGTATGCTGTTTTGGAATTTGAGCAGCTTGAGGAATCTGCGTTGGAACCTGATATTGGGTGTGTAACCCCGGAATCATAAGTCATAAGTCAGCATTTCCGCAACAGTCATTTTTAACTTCCGGTCAATTCCCAGTGTCTCCTTCAGTTCCGCCTCCAGCCTTGACATTTCAATATAAAGCGGGGTTCGGTCAAATTTGAAATAGTCCCTTCCTTCCGCCTGTTTTGTGAAAGCTTCGCACCCGGGCCCGTAAACCGCATCTCCCCCGGGTTTTCGGAATTCATGGGAAATACCGTGTAACCTGCATATCATGGGACGCTGATGGTATAATATGCACAGCCCGTCTGAATTCAGAGGGCACATAATACGCACAGTGGTTCCCTTTTCATTCGCCTGGGCTGTCTTTCTGCACACTTCCGAGGCTCTTTGCTTTACCTCTGCCTGCTTTCCGGGATCAAGTTTGTCAAACCCGTTTAAAAGATAAATATATTCCAGAAAAGTGTGATGATAAAAACGGGTAAGGCAGCAATTATCTTCACATCCCCTGCAATGGAAAGAATAATATTCTGCAGCTTCCTGATATTTCTGATCCATTACTGCATAAAGGGCTTTCAGTTTGTCCGATATGGGCAGATGCGCCTTTCTTTGAGATACGGTTTTTTTCAATTTTTATTCCTGAATTAGTACCGCTTTTAAAGTTCGTCAGCGTTAGCTCTGTCGAACGACTTGCAAGTCCGCTTGGTTCAGACAATAAACTGACACGCCAAAGCAAGCTTTGAACTCCGCACTTTTATAAATTATAACATCTTAAAAATACAATAAAATATAAGCACCATTATTTCTACGGTAAAACTGACCTAAAAGGTTAGATTATCCCACCGTAGCAGAAAATATCAGACCATTTCGTACCGCTGGTGCAATCATATTCTTTTTCCGGCATCTTTCATATCGGCATAAAGGTAGCTGACGCAGTTCCGCCTTCGGCCACGGAATCGCGAACCGGAAAATGAAGGACGCTCTTTTTTTCGTGTATTTCGTGTGTTCCGTGGTATATTCTTTTCTGGAAATCACCTTACACTTCACTTCGGGTGCAATTAAAAGTGTTAGGTGAACCGCCGTCGACCAGCCTCGTTCCCAAACTCCGTTTGGGAACGCGATTGCCCGGTTTTGCGTGAAATGTCAGGTATCTGCAAACAGAGCCTGCCTGCAAGTGTGTTCCCAGACGGAGTTTGGGAACAAGAACTGAGTACCTAACATTTTTAATTACACCCTCTTCACTTCAGCGAAGTTTAGAGTGTGCTTCGCATATATTACGAAAACAAGGAGTTACTGGTCTATCAAAAAACATAAACAGCAAAGTTGCCTCAAAAAAGCGAACCTATCACCAGCGAAAGCACCATATAAATAGTAAAAGCATAAAACAGTGTATCTGCAATATTAATGTTTTGTTTTGCCTGTACATATACAGGTTTCGCAAGTTTATCAACCCCCACAGGTGTTAATGATATCTCAAGCAGATACCATTTGAGTGTGACCAAAATAGGGCATCCTACAAAACAGATTTTAATTCAGTATGTTAAATACAGGACTGTTGTGTTTTCGCCCTCTTATTTGTACTAGT
>JAUCGG010000379.1 GCA_030378015.1 Desulfococcaceae bacterium HSG8 | reverse complement strand
TTTTTTTGAAATCAGTCATGGTTAAAATCGTCTGATTTTTGTTTTTTTATTGCATTGTTTTTAAATGTATGATATCAGCTATTCCAAAAATAAAATCTGACCACGAATAACACGAAAAAATAATATGATTCGTGGTCCGTTTTATAATTTCCTATACCTATACATTTAAGGCGATTTCCAACAATGAATATACCAGACTGAGGTTTGCAGTTCCGCCTTCAGGCGGTGTCACGCCGCCTGAAGGCGAAACTACAAACTGGCCCGGGTATATTCCTTTTCTGGAAATCACCTAAAAAAACTCACCGGATCGTGTCAATATCCCTTAGCTGTCAGCGGGAGCCGGGAGCCAAGAGCTAAGAGAAATGTCCCGGAATCAGTCAGAAACCAGCAAATATTCCTCCTTTGACCGTCTCCTCCCCCCGCGAAATATCGAAGCCGAAGAATCAATATTAAGCGTAATTCTTATTGATAACAATGCGTTACTTGATATTATCGAGATCATTTCCCCGGAAGATTTCTATAAACCCGCGCATCAGATCATCTTTAATGCCGTCACAGAACTCTTTTCAAAAAATGAGCCTATTGATATTGTCACCCTTCTTAACAAGTTGAAAGAAGATGGAAACCTTGAAAAAATCGGGGGGGCGACCTATCTGGCGCGACTGATCAATGAGATACCCCTCGCTGCAAACGCACCTCACTATGCCAAAATAATCCGGGATAAAGCATGTTTAAGGCGGCTGATAGAAAAGACAAACGCGATTGCCAAACGATGCTTCGAAGACAGGGGAGAAGTTGATGATGTAATTGATTTTGCGGAACATTCCATTTTCGAAATATCAGAAGATAAAATCAATCCGTCATTCTATCCCATCGGCAGGATCATGGACAGCACAATAGACACTCTTGAGGAACGCCAGGGAAACAGGTCAATGGTGACGGGGGTTCCCACGGGGTATAACAGGCTTGACGAGATGACAGCGGGTTTGCAGCCTTCTGATCTGATTATTCTTGCGGCTCGGCCATCAATGGGAAAAACAGCACTTGCCATGAACATTGCGAGGAATGCAGCCGTTGACGGGAGTGTCCCGGTGGCCATATTTTCGCTTGAAATGTCAAAAGAGCAGTTATCCATGCGGATGCTCTGCTCCGAGGCAAGAGTAGATTCCTCCCGTCTGAGAAGCGGCTTTTTCAGCAAAGACGACTGGATGAACCTGACAGACGCTGCCGGAATTCTTTCCGAGTCACCTATCTTTATTGATGATTCCCCCAGCATCTCCGTTACGGAGGTGAGAGCAAAAGCCAGAAGGCTCAAGATGGAAAAAAATCTCGGACTGATCATTATTGACTACTTGCAGCTTATGAGAGGCCGTGCCTCGGCTGAACGCAGGGATCTTGAAATTGCGGAAATATCAAAATCTCTGAAAGCCCTTGCAAAAGAGCTTGAAGTTCCGGTTGTGGCACTTTCCCAGTTGAACAGAAAGCTGGAAGAACGGGGGGATAAACGTCCTGTGCTGTCGGATCTGAGGGAGTCGGGGAGTCTGGAGCAGGACAGCGACCTTGTTGCATTCATTTACAGGGATGAAGTGTATAATAAAGATGAGAACAATCCGAACAGAGGCACGGCAGAAGTCATAGTTGCCAAGCAGCGAAACGGCCCTATCGGTACGGCACCTCTGACATTCATAAATAAATATACCCGGTTTGAAAATCCGGCGCCGGAATATGGTGCGGGTGATTAGCCCTGATCTTCGTTTCGGCCATATTATACTGGTCATTCGCTTAATAAAAACGGACTTTTGTTAATTTTATATTAAACAATATCAGGTAATTGACAATATAACCGATTGTTAATAACAGTTATATCGGATTTATCCGGCCCGGGAAAGGAC
>JAUCGG010000378.1 GCA_030378015.1 Desulfococcaceae bacterium HSG8 | reverse complement strand
AGCTTTATCTTCCTCGCATCATCAGACAGATAATTGATGATCTGACAACTTACAGGGCTGACCTGAAAGGCATCTCCGTTTATGCCCTGTATATTGTAGGGATCGCGGTATTTATCGGCATCTTCCGATATCTCTGGCTGCGCTGTTTCATCGGTATGGCAAGGCGGGTTGAAGAAGGACTTCGCAATAGGCTTTTCGAGCATATTCAGACCTTTTCCGCTGCTTACTTCAATAAGACAAAGACAGGGGATTTAATGGCGCACGCGACCAATGACATGCAGCAGATCAGGATGGCAACCGGCATCGGCTTGGTGACGGTCATCGACACTGTTTTCCTGGGAACCGCTGCCATCGGCTTCATGGCATATATCAACGTCACGCTCACGGTCTTTTCGCTCATTCCCATGCCTTTCATCATACTGATTTCATGGTTTTTCAGCAAAAAAATGCATCGGATGTACGGGAAAGTCCAAGGAACATTTTCCAACCTGACCGAAGTGGTTAGGGAAAGATTTGCAGGAATCCGTATCATAAAGGCTTATGCTATGGAGGATAAATCCGTAGCCAGACTGGAGGAGATATCCGGCGAATATGTGACGGATAACCTGAAGCTGGCGAAAATTACCGGTTCTTTTTCCCCGTTGATCACCTTTCTTTCAAACCTGGGACTGGCAATCGTCCTTTATATCGGTGGGCGGCAGACCATTTTTTCCAACATTACTCCCGGGGATTTC
Source organism: Desulfococcaceae bacterium HSG8 (assembly GCA_030378015.1). Taxonomy (GTDB): domain Bacteria; phylum Desulfobacterota; class Desulfobacteria; order Desulfobacterales; family 4be13; genus JAUCGG01. The sequence goes on along the minus strand of JAUCGG010000378.1, from coordinate 1,182 downwards.
GTGGCATTCAGCAGTTATATCGGGCTGCTGACATGGCCCATGATGGCTATCGGCACAGTGACAAATATTGTCCAGCGGGGAAAGGCATCTCTCGACAGAGTCAGTGCTATCCTGGAAACCCGCCCGGACATTGATGATATTACGAATCCGAAACCGATCAGGGGGTTCAGAAGCGATATCATCTTTGAAAACGTGACATTTTCTTATAAACCGGACGGGGAATCCGCGCTTTCCGGAATTGATCTCAGGGTAGAACGGGGGATGACCGTGGGTATTATTGGCCCCCCGGGAGGAGGAAAAACAACCCTTTTAAGCCTTTTACCCCGTTTTTATGATGTATCCCGGGGGCAAGTTCTGATAGATGGCAATGACATTCGAGAGCTGAAACTCCGTGATCTCAGATCGCTGATCTCCTTTATGCCCCAAGAGCCTTTTTTATTCGCAGGTACGATTCGGGAGAACATCACATTTGGCAATCACAGGGCTGATGAATCAGCTCTGACGGAGGCTGTCAGAGCAGCAGCCTTGTATGACACCATAGCATCCTTTCCCAATGGTTATGAAACCATTGTCGGAGAGAAGGGGGTGATTCTCTCCGGAGGGCAGAAGCAGCGCATTGCCTTTGCCCGTGCCCTGATGCGAAATACCCCCTTCCTTCTCCTGGATGATCCCATCAGCCAAGTGGATACGGAAACAGGGAGTATGATCATGAATACCATACGCTCCGTAAGCAAAGATCGGACAGTTTTCATCGCCTCACACCGGATTTCAGCGATTCAGTTCGCGGATTACATTATTACGTTAAAAGAAGGTAGTATCACAGAATCCGGCACGCATGACCGGCTGATGGAGGGAGATACCTACTATTCCAGAACATTCCGTATGCAGAAAATCGAAGAGGAACTTCAGACCTTCTGAGTCTCCTGAGTCAGAATAGCCCGAAATGCGGGGTGGTCATACTTTACCTGCATCTGCATCGCATTTTCGTGAATCCGTATATATCCATCCTTTCCGCATGCCCACCGTAGATAAAGCTAGTTTGCCAAGCAAAAATACTGATTATAACGGATTTAGGGGAGGGCATAACATCCTGAAATTATTAAATAGGAAAACGACAGATATGTCCGTTCCGGGATACTGCGGACCGGATGGCCGGCATATTTTTTTCTTCGGAAACTGCCG
>JAUCGG010000092.1 GCA_030378015.1 Desulfococcaceae bacterium HSG8 | reverse complement strand
GCCGATGATTCCCCCGGTGTATAGGCGGGCGCTGAGTCGTCACAGTCAGATCATGCGGAACATGGTAAGCCCGTATCTCTCCTCATTGTAATAAGAGGTAGGAAGCCGCAAGGCGTACCGAAGGGGGTGCGGGTAAAGGATGTCGGAGAAAGCGAATGCCGTATTGTAACGATACGAATAGCGGCTGATGCCGCAACCCGAAAGGGTGCAGACTTCCGACAGGTGGCGGATCACGGGAAAGGCGAGGAAAAGTTTTACCGCAGGCAGCACGGACAGACACCGGGCTTCCGAGCCGACAGGTGACGGCGCTGCGGACGGGAAACCGTAAACTGAGTACGAATCCGTACCGTGAAGTCGGCGGAGAAGGCTTTCCGCCGGCGGGTGCTTCACGGCGCCTTTTCGCTGCGTGAGCCGTGTGCGGGGAAACTTGCACGCACGGTTCTTAGGGGGCTCGGGGATGGCAACATCCCCCGGCTACCCGACATAGCGGTCAATGCCGCAACCCGAAAGGGTGCAGACTTCCGACAGGTGGCGGATCACGGGAAAGACGAGGAAAGGTTTTACCGCAGGCAGCACGGACAGACACCGGGCCTCCGGGCCGACAGGTGACGGCGCTGCGGACGGGAAACCGTAAACTGAGTACGAATCCGTACCGTGAAGTCGGCGATTTTTTTTTCGTCGGCGGATGCTTCACGGCGTCTTATCGCTGCGTGAGCCGTGTGCGGGGAAACTTGCACGCACGGTTCTCAGGGGACGGGGGTGTGGTAACACACCCCTGTTACCCGACACGGGGCGGGCTGTTCTTTTACGAACCTTTCCGTTCACCCGCCCCGCCCCTTGCTTTGTCGTTAGATTTCACAACCACATTAATGAGGAGCAAAACATGAGTAACATATTGATTGGTATCCACGGTCTTTCAAACAAGCCAGAAGCAAATGTACTTGCCGAATGGTGGGAAGCAGCTATTAAAGAAGGTTTAATGAAAAATGAAGGGATTGATAATCCAGAGATAGAATTTTCATCAGTATACTGGGCTGATGTTCTATATCCAGAGCCTGATAACAATCCTGATAGTTACAATGAGGCTAAAGAAGAAGCACTTAAGACTTACGAAGAAAGCTGGACTGACTCAGTAAGAACCGGACTATTTAACTGGGGAGGCAACATCATTGATTCAATGAAAAAGAATTTTGGTATGGACGCTATGGCTGATGAAGTTCTTGAACACAAGTTACCGGACTTATATAGATACTACGAGGAAGAAGACATACGGAAGGAATTGCGAAAGCGGCTAAATGATGAAATATTAAGGCACAAAGAAAAACGCATTATGATACTGTCGCATTCTATGGGTACAATCATTGCGTATGATGTATTAAGAGCGATTGGAAAAGAATATCCTAGGATGGTTGTTGATCATTTTGTAACCTTAGGATCCCCACTAGGGCTTCCTCATGTTAAATATAAAATTGCTCAGGAGAGTTCGCTGGTCAGAACACCGAGTATTGTAATGAATTGGTCTAACTTCGCTGACAAGCGTGATCCAGTTGCGCTGGATGTTCATCTGGCTGGTGATTATGCCCCTAATACTAATGGCGTAAAGGTTAAGGATGATCTTATTGCTAACGATTGGGAAGGCATACATCATAAATCCTATGGGTACCTTAGAGCACCAGAGGTATCAAAGTTAATTAAAAGCTTCATATAAATCTAACAATGCCAATTGAGTCGGACTGGTTTTTCAGTGGCTGCGCTACGCTTGTCACTGAAAAACCAGCCGCTCATTGGCGACGTTAGCTGCATAAATACTCTAAAAAAGAATAGGAGGAATTATGGAAAAATTAAAATCTTTTATAACCCATGTGTTTGTTCCTATAATTACCGTAATCACTGGAGCCTTGGTTGTTTATGTAGATATTAATGTAGCTGACTATAATTCTGAAATAGGTCGTATGGAGATTGCTCTGAAAAGCAGATAGCAGACCTTGACCTAACGATCCAAAAATCGAAAGAGCAAAGAGAAGAGAGAGAAAGTAATCAAAAATTCAACTTAAAAATATATGATATTATTATAGATTCAATAGAAAATAAAGATGCAAAGAAACAAGAATTTGCAAAAGCTTTTATCGTAGTAATGGTAGAAGAGCCTCTCAGAACATCACTATTGAGTGTTTTGGAACAGGGAGCGGAATCATCTGTAAAAAAGGAAGTATCGGATATTTTAACTGCGGAAGCCCGGTTCATAGAAGGGGTTTCAGATACCCCAATTAAGAAGGAAGATATCCATCCATCTTACTCATGGAGAAATTGGGATTTTGATATATTCTGGTGCTCAAATTCCGGGCAAATTGCTAAAGAACATGCGACCTTGATAGCAGAGAGACTATTAGCTGAGGAAGCTAAGGGCCGTATACGCGTAAGAGAATTGCCAGCGTCGAAGAATGCTCAACAAGGGTACAGGGCTTCCGGTTATGAAATACGAAGAAACACGGATGAAGTCGAGGTGGCTGAGGCATTAGGCCGTTTGGGTAATTCTGTTTTAGAAAACAAAGTAAAATTTATTTACAAAACGACAACCCAGAAAACACAATGGTATGTGAGTATCTTTGTATGTCCAGACAGCTAACAAATCATTCCAGCGGATGGCGTTGACTTAATGTTATCTGCTAAAATTGCGTAGTAACCGAATATAAACCAGTAATCCATAAAGGAGGAACAGAAATGAAGTTTCAAACTTTGAAGCGAGGAGATATGGGTGAAGATGTCATTTTCCTACAAACACAGTTAAATAAGGTAGGTTCGATGTTGGTTGCTGATGGAGATTTCGGTCCGGGTACTGAAAAAGGGGCTTTATACGCTCAGGACATTGCACAACAACCTGCAACAGGGATTGCAAATTCTGTATTGTGGGAGTGGTTAGATACACAGGCAGAACCATTTCAATATTTGCATACAAATGGCGTTGCTTTTATTGCAAAGGAAGAGACCGGAGGACTCTCTTACTACCATATGGTTACACGATGGCCTCATTATCCGGGACATTCAAGCGGTATAACCATAGGGGTAGGATATGATTTGCGATTTAACACAGAAAATGATTTCAAAGAAACTTGGGGAAACTATTTACCTGGGACATATATTGACGAATTAACAAACGACATCGGTAAAAAAGGTAGCAAATCAAGATCCCAAGAATTGAAAAGTAAAGGCATCGAAGTTCCGTTCAAATCGGCTTGGCCTGTCCTGATTGAACACACTCTTCCACGGTTCTATCGAAATACTGAATCAATATATCCATCACTAAGTAATTTACCGAATTTATGTCGGTCCGTATTAGTTAGTATAGTTTTTAATAGAGGAGCCAGTTTGTCCGGTTCTCGTCGGAAAGAAATGAAAGAAATTCAAAATATCCTGAAATTAGCCGATAACAAAAACTTAAGTAAAGAAAAAGTAAAAGAACTTTTAAAAGGTGTCGAAGAGCAGATTCTGTCAATGAAGAGACTATGGTCACCAGAATCAGGTTTAATAAAACGACGCCAGGCAGAAGCGAATTTATGGAGGAAAGGCCTTGCATCGTGGTAATCGAAAAGCATGCAGCTAACCCGGCGCTTCTTTGTGTTTGCGGTGAGTGGTCAGGTTGCAGGTCTCATAACTGCCTGCACGGAACTGTCGTACCACCGGCGCAGAGAACACACCTGAGTCATCCGCAGGATGAACAATGCGGAACGTGGAAACCCGGTCCCGTCGCCCGTTTACGGGCAGGCTGACCGCAAGGCATGCTGTCGGCGGGCCGGAACAGGATGCCGAAAGAAGCGAATGCCCGGCTGTAATGACCGGGATACCGGGTGAGACATTCCCGGCGCCGCAAGGCGGCAGACGTTCGGCGGGTCTCTGATCACGCAAACACCGGGTGAATCGGATGAAAGCGGAGAAAGCAAATGACGTCTTTCGGGATGGTGCGCTCCGCATGCCCCGGCCATTCTGACAGTCGGAAAGTAACGTGAAGTACATTATAATGTGCGGGCATCTCCGCAAGAGACGCCTTTTCGAGGCCTGAGCGGTGTGACGGGAAACTGTCACGCACCGTTCTCAGGGGGCTCGGGGCTGGCAACAGCCCCCGGCTACCCGACCCTAAAAAATAACGTATAGAGGAAAAAAATAAATGAATGGATTCGAGATAGTGGGCTTTCCTATCTTTGCGAGGTAAGAAATTATATATTTCCACGATCACTCCGTTATCTTATAGGAGTAACGATATGTAGCAATTGGAATGATGACGCATTTCAATCTAATTGGCTGGATGACAAAGAGTTTCGCCTTCATTGGCATAGAAGCAGGGAAAATGGCGAGTTAAGCGATAGTAATGAAAAAAAGCGGCAACCAATATTGTCCGAGATTAAAAATCAAAAATTAAGAGAGATGATAACAGTGATATTTTTGAAAGCAAAATATTTCATTGACGCTAATTTGGAACAACTAATACCAAAGAATAAAAAGGAATAAATATGGATTGGTTAGATGCATATATATGGGGAACAATTTTCTTCGTCATAATCATTTTCGCCTTATTTATCTGCTTATTCAACATCCTTAAAATGCTAAATGAGATACGTTCTGAATTAAAACAAATCAAAGAAGTTATGCATGACACATCTGATATTATGCCTGAGATATTTGATGCTGTTGATGAAATAAGAGGTTTCCAAAGCATAACTGATAAGAATGATAAAAAGTGAGAAGGCATAACCCGTCAATAAAGCGGGTGCGACATGAAGTCGCTGATTTAGAAACAGAGAGGCACTTGAGACATTCAGGCGGTGGCAGCAAGAATACACAATGAATCAGGTTGCATGAAAGGCATAACGCCTGAAATGGAGCGGACAAAAAAAGCTGCGGGTTCTTGAATGAAACGCCTTGGTCAATCCGCTTTTTTTGCCGCTCATTTCAGGCGTTATGGTGCGACACGAAGTCGCATTGTTTAGTGTATTCAGCAAGTTGCCTGAATACATGGTATGTTCTGCCAGTCCCTACGCGGGCGTGCTTGCCACGCGCTGTGTGGTCGGTGCGATGCCCCGCGGACAATGTGCCGAATCGGGTTTGAACGGTGACAGGATGACCCCTCGGAGAATCCTCCTCCGTTAAGGGCCAGGGACGGGTGATATGGTGAAATTAATTGAATATTTTTAAGCGCCGTAATTGAGGCCAGACCTGCGAGGATTAACAGGTCGGAGACCGCTTCCCTGTGTTTGCGATGTGTGGTCAGGTTGCAGGTCTCATAACTGCCTGCACGGAACTGTCATACCACCGGCGCAGAGAACACACCTGAGTCATCCGCTGGATGAACAATGCGGAACGTGGAAACCCGGACCCTTCGCCCGGACTCGGGCAGGCTAACCGCAAGGCATGCTGACGGAGGGCCGGAACAGGATGCCGAAAGAGGCGTCCTTCGGGATGGTACGCTCCGCATGCCTTGGCTGTTCCGACAGTCGGAAAGTAGCATTGTAAGAACGAGACAGGAATGGAAATCTCCAAGATATCTTTCACTCCCTTTTAAAATTGTTGTGGACAAGGAAGGTATTGCTTTATGAATGAGGATCATCGGAACGACATCATAAAATACAGAATTGAACGATCAAAGGAAACATACCGGGAAGCGATTCTGATGAGCCGTGAAAATCATTGGAACGCCTGTGCCAACAGACTCTATTATTCATGCTTTTATGCTGTGACAGCACTTTTGCAGAAACATGATATGACTTCAGGTAAACATACCGGTGTCAAATCATTTTTCAATCAGTATTTTGTCAAAACAAATATTGTCAGCAAGGAAAATGGCAAATTGTATAATCGGCTGTTTGATGCAAGGCAGGAAGGAGATTAGGGACCCGGAAAAAACGCATTATCCCAATTTTGATTGAAAAATATCAGAAAATCATTTTCAAAATGAATCAGATATTATATATAATATCCTTTTGGCTACAATACAAGACATTTTTGAATTGAGAATTGAAAATTGAAAGGATATTGCACATGAAATTTTTACAACCGGATGAAATTACAATTGAAATTTTGAAAGATACTGAAAAAATACCGGAAGGTTATGATTCCCGGATTTTCAAGGCAAAAGTTGTGCGGGCACTGGGGGCCCGGAGGACAGAGGAAGGCTGAACGTGAATCGGAACGGAACAGGAAGACAATCCGAAAAGGGCTGTATGAGCTTGAAAATGATGTCTGTATTAACAGATTATCCGAAACAGGCCGAAAAAGCAGCGAATATCATCTGCCGAATTTCCTTAATGCCGAAGTAATGAATTAAGGAAGAATTTTATAGCAAATCCGAAGGGCTGTCAATAAAAAAAGTGCCCTCCCCAAAATCCGTTATAATCAGCATATTTTCTGATTATAACGGATTTTGGGGACGCACTTTCCCGGCACTCTCCTGTCCCGGAGGGACATCTGAGAATAGCCCTGCAATTCATTGCCGGGCGGGGATTTGTCAATCCCCGCGAGTACGCGGGTATTTTATTTATTGGGAAATCCTTTAATCCGGGCCATCCCGGTTCAGACAGGTGACATTCTGTCTGAACTGACAACAACGAGCAGCATCTATGAATTCTCATAATAAAAAAATTCTCATCGTCGGTCTTGGAAAGTCGGGGGCCGCGGCGGCCCGTTTTTTGAAAAACAGGGGCGGGCTTGTAACAGTCACGGATATGGCAGGCGAAGAACAACTGGAGGCTTATATTCCGCTGATGCGGGATATGGGTATTCGGACGGAACTCGGAGAACACAGGATTGAGACTTTTGAAGAATCCGATTATATTGTAGTAAGCCCCGGTGTTCCGCACACCATCGCTCCCATAAAAGCGGCCCAGGAGAAAGGAATCCCTGTCCTGGGTGAAATCGAGCTTGCATCCCGGTTTATCGCGGAGCCTGTTGTGGCTGTCACCGGCACGAACGGTAAAACTACCACCACGACGCTCCTAGGCAAGATGCTTGAGCATTCTGGCCTTGATGTTTTTGTGGGAGGAAATATAGGCAATCCCCTTATCGGTTATGCGGAGGGGGAGGAAAAAGCTGATGTTGTTGTGGCTGAAATCAGCAGCTTCCAGCTTGACACCATAGAGAGCTTCCGACCAAAGGTGGGGGTTCTGCTGAACATTACAGAAGATCATCTGGATCGTTACGCCGGATTTGAAGCATATGCCGAAAGCAAGGCTCGGATATTCGAAAATCAGCAGGAAAACGATGTTGCTGTCCTAGACAGTTCTGATACCGTGGTTCGTTCGGTTACGCGGCATATCAGGAGCAGGAAAATGGAAATCGGGAACCGGGAATCGCTGGCAAACGGCAGGCTCCGGATTTCGGATTTTGAATTTAAGATTCCGGATACGCTTCCGGGTCCCCATAACATGCAAAATATCTCCGCCGCCTGCCTGGCCGCGCTGGCTTCAGGGGGAACTCCGGAAGGCATACAATCTGCCCTGGATAATTTCCGAGGACTGCCTCACCGCCTGGAATACGTGGCGACGATAAACGGGGTCCGGTATTTTGATGATTCAAAAGCAACAAATACAGATGCGGTAGCAAAAGCGATTGAGAGCTTTCACGAACCGATCATCCTGATTATGGGCGGTCAGGGAAAGAACTGTGATTTTCATTCACTGAAAGGGCTTATCCGCAGGCATGTTAAGAAACTGATCGTCATGGGAGAAAGCGGGGAGGAAATAAAATCCGTTCTCGGGCAGGAGTGCGGTACGGGAACTGCTTCCGCGATGGATGACGCGGTTTTTCAGGCATATCAGGCTTCAGAACCGGGCGATGCAGTGCTTTTGTCTCCTGCCTGTGCAAGCTTTGACATGTATCGCAGCTACGCGGAGCGAGGGGAATTTTTTTGCAGCGCTGTTGAAAAATTGGCAATGTAGAACGATTTTTAAAATCGTTTTTAATTAAAAACTTGAAAAATTCTTATGCAGCCGGAAAAAGATGTCTATGAAATATAAAATGTCTGAGGAAGTTGTTCTGGGCAGGGATATTCCTGAGAAGAATCTGAAAGCTGGTGATGTCGCAACGATTGTTGAACATTATCCTGTATCCGAAGGTGAGGACGGCTATTCGCTGGAAGTGTTCAATGCAGTCGGGGATACGATAGCTGTAATAACCCTGCCGGAGTCAGCAATCCAGTCTTTCAGCGAGCATGAGGTTTTCAGTGTCCGATTATTGGCGGCATAAAAAAATTCGCCATAAGCTGGCGGTTAAGTAACTTGGCCATAAATTTTTCTATACCCAGATCTGCGCCTTTGCGAGAAAAAAATACCGACACCTTACGACACGTCATAAGATTTCGGAAGCCTGCAATCATGAAACGAAAAAACTGGTCGAATACTACATTAAATATCAGCAAAGATATGCGGACAGGCTTATTGGATTATTCGCAATAAATATGAAAACAATATCAGTCAGAGATAACTACGCCGAAGTTCTGACGGCGTTGGGTGAGTTGCAGACATCTGTCGATCTGGCTCTGCAAAGGTATATAATTGAACAGATTACCTTCAAAGTGACCGAGTTCCGGGAAAAAGACAGCTCGTTTCAGAGCAAGTACGGTTGCGACTATCCGACTTTTATTCAGCGTATCGGCAAAGATGAGGAGTTTGTCATTCATATAGAGAAAAATATAAACCAAATGTGGGAAACTGACCAGGCCGAATGGGAATTCTGTCACAAAGGAACTGAGGATTGGATACAGAGATTGCAGAGCATTTTGCTGCTATCGTAGATTCAGCCCAAGCAGTGTTTGATCAATTATCTTATCGTACCGATATTACTCCTAAACGGGCAATCCTGAATCTTCAGGGCAAATACGGTATGTGCCGGGTGTTTGTCACCGAACTGTTCAGTGACGACATACGGAAATACCGATATTATGTCTTAACGGAAAACCGGGTTGAGGCAGGATTTGATAACAGCCCGGATCCCCGTGCGATCCGACTCAGGCACGGAAAAATAGGTGAGGAACATGCAGGCGAGCATATACCGCATCTTCACTGGAAAGATAAGACGGAGATGACGCTGACAGAGGAAATGACATTTGAAAACTTTGTCAGATGGCTGGAGAATAATGTAAGAGGCGGAGAAACAAAAGAGCAGGTCACCTAACCCGTCGTTTGATCGTGCCAAGATATATCCAGATCGTTTAGATCAGTATAATCTATTAAAATTAAATATTATTATTCAGCGGGTAAACGCTCTGATACCTTCTGCCTGGCGTCAGTAATATTCTTCCGAATTAAGGGCACAACTTGAGTAAGAGGCGCATGGCGCGGGTAAAAAAGAAACTTCCGTTCCTTGACTGACAAAAAGAAGGAAAAAGAGATGCAATTTGCAATCTGTCTTGATAATGAAGGATACGAAGCCTCTCTTGAAATCGGGAAACTGTATCAGGTGATTCCTGATGAGGAGGCTGCCAGGCACGGCTATATAAGACTTATAGATGAAAGTGAGGAAGATTATGCTTTCACTGCAAGCCGTTTTCATATGATTCAGTTGCCTATGCCTGTTGAGAAGGCTTTGTTATCAGCACTTCGGGTATAAAAAGTTCAGGTTTCAAAGAAAGCCTGCACCCATCAGTTATGAAACGTATCACCGAACCCGCTGGTGAGCTTCAGAGCGTTAGCATTTATAATGATAATGATTAAATATCCTGAGATTCCTGTTATTAGAAAATCGGGAAGCGAAAAATTTCACATAAATGGTAAAACATTAAATTTTGACCTTTTGTCATTTTGGCAATGGTCATCCTCAGATCTGGTCAATAATGCAATGCGAGGCATTCTTGCAGAGTTTATTGTTTTGTCCGCTGTTGGAAAAACTGATGGAAACAGAGTGGAATGGGACTCTTATGACATAGAAACGAAAGAAGGAATTAAAGTAGAAGTAAAATCAGCCTCATATCTTCAAAGTTGGTCGCAAAAAGAGCTTTCAGCAATTAAATTCAGTATTCGCCCGACTCTTGGCTGGGATTTTAAAACCAATTCTTATTCAACTGAAATTAAAAGACAATCAGATGTATATGTGTTTTGCCTGTTAAAGCATAAAATTCAGGAAACGCTGGACCCTTTAGATTTGAATCAATGGGAGTTCATGGTAATGCCAACCTTGAAGTTATCCGAAGCAGTAGGATCGCAGAAAACTATTACTTTAAAAAGTTTACAAAGGCTTAACCCAAAAATAGTCCCATATTCATCACTGTATCAAACTATTAAAATGGCATTTCGATAGAAGTTCGACAGTAGAAAATGACCAAGTTATTTAAAGAGTGATCTATCATGTTTGAATTAAGAGAAATTATAGATAATATAATGGCACTTCCTTTGGATGAAAAGGCATACCTTGCTGAAATTCTTATCAAAGATATTGATATAAAAAATGGAACCAGCAGAAATTCCCATGAAACGGACTTTCGGAGAATATATCGGAAAAATAGAAATGACCGATGATTTCAACGATCTTCTGCCCGATGGATTCTGGTTAGGTGAGTCGCACAGAGAGTTCTTAGTGCCTATTAGGAACCTTCCAACAGAATATATCTGAGTATATTATGATAGTTAAGCGTATAACAACTAATCCGGATCAGATGGGAGGAGTCCCTGCATACGGGGACTGCGCATTCCTGTGGCAACAGTCGTGGGAATGGTGACGGACGGAATGAATTTCCAGGAGATTCTTAAATCATATCCTGATCTTGAGCATGAGGATATTATCGAGTCTCTCCAATTCGCAGCCGAAGCTGTCAGGGAGCGTGAATTGCATCTGATAAAGGCGGCATGATGAAACACCGTACTCAGGAACAGAGAGACATTTCGATCTTGTTTCATGAAAGGCGAGAAAAATGAGTGATCAGACAATAACAGTAACTTTGCCAGATTCAGTCTGTGAACGTATAAAAACAACTGCCCGGGCGGCATCTCTTACTGCGGAGGAAGTTATCAGACAATCTGTTATTCTTTTATTACCCGCTTTCGAATCCGATATTCCTGCGAACCTTCGTTTTAGTCTGACAAAACTTTCATTATTAAATGATATTCAACTCTGGAAAACAGCAAACTCAGTAATGAAAAAAGAACATCAGGTACGCCTGGAAAAACTGGCACAATTGCAGAAATATCGAGTTCTTCCAGATGATGAACAGGCTGAATTAGACCACCTGATGGATGAGGCGCAACAACTTATGTTGTGCAAGGCAGAAGCAAAGCGTCTTCTTGCTCAACGCGGTCATGTCGTTTTCAGGCCAGTTGAGCATTGAAATGTCAGTATCTTCCGGATTAAGAGCACAACTTGAGAAACGTGATGGGAATTGCTGTTGCTACTGCCTCAGCAGTGAGGAAAATTGCGGTCTCAGGATGCATGTTGACCATATAATACCTGAATCAGCAGGAGGTGGTTCGAGTCCTGATAATCTTTGCCTGGCCTGTTTTTCATGCAATGTCTATAAAGGCGCAAAACAGACATGGAATGATCCGCTCACTCAGAAGACTGTATCACTGTTTCATCCTCTTTATCAGAATTGGAATGAACATTTCATTTGGGATGAAAGCAAAACAAAAATAATAGGGTTGACATCCTGCGGCCGGGCAACTGTCGAGGCTTTGAAAATGAATAATCCTACAGTAGTAAATGCTCGCAGGCGTTGGGCCAGTGCCGGCTGGCATCCGCCTGAATTATAAAAGCAATAACAACGAGGCACTGACATAACTTCAGAATTATTGTGCTAAGATATTTCTCATAGACAATGCGTTATCTCCTTCGGTACTCGAACCCTGTGCGAGGCGAATTATGACGGTGTCCATGTGCATGAAATCGTTCTCGGATCGGATACGTGTCCGTTCCTTGCCTATAACATGAATTGATGAACTGAAATGAATACATCTCTTATACCAAGTAAAAGCCCGCCGGTCAGAACTCCCGCCAAATCCGCCCCTTCTCACCCCGGATATGATGTAAAACTCCTTTTTCCTGTCCTGTTTCTGGTCGGTATCGGGATCGTGATGGTTTACAGCGCGAGTTCCGCGCTCGCGCTGAAAAAATTCGGTGCAGCCTCTTATTTTCTGAAAAAGCAGGCAATATTTGCAATGCTCGGCATGATCGTCCTGGTAATTTGCAGGCATGTTCCGTTGAAATTAATTCAGCAGTCAGCTTACCCGCTTCTCATCTTATCATTTATCTTCCTGATTGCGATCCAGATTCCCGGGCTGGGATACCGGGTAGGCGGAGCAGTGCGATGGATACGTTTCGGAGCTTTCTCATTCCAGCCGTCTGAATTCACAAGATTTGCCCTGGTCGTTTACCTGGCCTACTCCATGAGCAAAAAACAGGATAAACTGGAGGATTTCTACATTGGCTTCCTGCCTCATTTCCTGCTTCTCGGGATGTTGGCCATCCTGATAATGCTTCAGCCGGATTTCGGTTCGGTGGTGATCCTCGGACTGGTGACATGGACCATGATGTTCGTGGGAGGTGTTAAGGTCAGGCATCTCCTGCTGTCACTGCTGATTTCAATGCCGATTGTTCTCATGTTTTTAGTCAGCGCGGAGTATCGGCTCCAGCGTCTGATCAGCTTCTGGGACCCGTGGCAGTATGCAACAGACGGGGGCTACCAGATTATCCATTCCCTCATGGCTTTCGGAACCGGCGGAATCTGGGGCGCGGGAATCGGTAACGGGTATCAGAAATTATTTTATCTTCCCGAACCCCATACGGATTTTATCTTTTCCGTTGTCGGGGAAGAATTAGGACTTGCAGGGGTCGTAATCATCCTGGGATTATACGGACTCATCCTGTTCAGGGGAATTAAAATCGCCACAGACGCCAGGGATCTTTTCGCATCCTTCCTGGCAGTCGGACTTACAGCAGCCATCGGATTACAGGTATGTGTGAACATGGGGGTTGCCCTGGCACTTCTGCCAACCAAAGGGCTTACACTTCCGTTCCTCAGCTACGGGGGAACCTCCCTCCTGCTGAATATGGCGTCGGCAGGGGTATTGATGAACATAGAGGCGAAGAATGATGCGTAATTCGTAATTCGTAATTCGTAATTCGTAATTCGTAATTCGTAATTCGTGTTGTGTTTAAAATAAATTCTCATAGTTGCAAAACTGCATATGAATAACATCTTACGCATTACGCATTACGCATTACGCATCACATTTCAGGCTAACAGTTATGAAACATATTTTAATTGCAGGCGGCGGAACCGGCGGCCACCTTTTCCCGGGGATTGCCATTGCAGAGGCTTTTATGGCAAAAGACCCGGAAAACAGGGTTCTGTTTGTCGGTACTGGCAAACCGTTTGAAGTATCGGTATTATCAGAAACAGGTTTTCAGCATGAATCTATCACGGCAGAAGGGATAAAAGGCCGGGGGCTGCTGAACCAGTTGCGCTCCGCATTTAAGATTCCCAAGGGAATCTTTGAATCCTTTCAGATTATCCGGAGGTTCAGACCGGACCTGGTCCTAGGGGTCGGGGGGTACTCCGCAGGGCCCGTGGCTATAGCGGCGTGGCTGCTCGGGATCAGGATAGTGCTTCATGAGCAGAATATCCTCCCGGGAATAACAAACAGGATATTGTCCCGTTTTGCTGACCGGATATATGTTTCCTTTCCGAACACGAAAGCCAGATTCAACCCGAAAAAGCTTCTCGTGACAGGAAACCCAGTAAGACAGGATATCCGAAACCCTGCCCCAGACTTCAAACTTCAAACTTCAAACTTCAACCTTCTGATTTTAGGGGGAAGTCAGGGGGCCCACAGTATTAATAAGGCTGTTACGGATGCCCTTTTACATTTAAAGGATAGGGAAAGATTTTTTTTCGTGCATCAGACCGGCAAACAGGATATGGAAGCGGTGGAACAGGGCTACAGGGAGCATGGGGTTTCCTGTAAGGTTCAATCTTTTTTCAATGATATGGCCCGGCAGTATCATGAAGCAGATATGATGATATGCAGGGCCGGCGCGACCACCGTAGCGGAAATCACAGCCATCGGAAAGGGCGTTATTTTCATCCCCTATCCTTTTGCAGCAGATAATCACCAAGTTTTAAATGCCCGGACCCTGGCAGATGCAGGGGCCGCTGAAATGATCCTTGAAAAAGACTTGGACGGAGCGATGCTTGCTGAAAGAATCAAATATTATGCCTCGGCCCCGGACCGCCTTGAAGCAATGGCCTCCCGTGCAAAGAGCTTCGGCAGACCCGACGCGGCCGAGGTCATTGTTGAGGATTGTTATAAACTGCTCAGTGGTTAGTTGTCCGTTGCAACTGCCGACTGCCGACTGACCACTGACCACAAACAACTAACAACGGACAATTATTATGTATCATAAAAAATATCACATTCATTTTGTAGGAATCGGCGGGATCGGCATGAGCGGTATTGCCGAACTTCTCCTGAACCTGGGTTACATCGTATCAGGCTCGGATGTCAGTCTGTCTGATATTACCGAACGGCTGAGAAACCTCGGCGGCATCATATTTGAAGGACATGCCGAACATCATATAGAAGGGGCTGATGTTGTTGTGAAATCATCTGCTGTAGGCTCTGATAATCCCGAGATCATTGCTGCGGACCGGGCATCTGTTCCTGTCATACCCCGTGCTGAAATGCTTGCTGAACTGATGCGCCTGAAATACAGCGTTGCAATAGCGGGCGCGCATGGTAAAACCACGACAACATCCATTGTTGCTTCTGTGCTGGGCCAGGGAGGGCTGGACCCCACGGTGGTTATCGGGGGGAAACTGAAAAGCCTTGGGACCAACGCGCTTCTCGGGCAGGGAGATTTTATTGTTGCTGAAGCAGATGAAAGTGACGGGTCTTTCCTGAGAATGTCCCCGGCCATTGCTGTTGTCACCAATATTGACAGGGAGCATCTTGATTTTTATGACGGCCTGGAATCCATTAAATCTGTGTTTCTGAATTTTATTGACAGAATTCCGTTTTACGGTCTGGCTGTGCTTTGCCTGGATAATGAGCCGATACAGGATCTGATTCCTAAAATAAAAAAGCGGTTTACCACTTACGGGATGACTTCCCAGGCTGACCTCCGCGCACAGAATGTTGTTTTCGAGGGTTTAAAAAGCAGATTTGATGTTTATCATTTCGGGGAAAAGCTTGGGGATATCAGATTGAACCTCCCGGGAATCCATAATGTTTCTAATTCGCTGTCAAGTATTGCAGTGGGAATTGAACTTGACATCCCCTTTGAGGTGATCAAGCGCGCGCTGGAAACCATTGATGGGGTTCAGCGCAGGATGGAAATTAAAGGGGAAAGAGACGGGGTTACGGTTGTGGATGATTACGGCCATCATCCCACTGAAATCAAAATGACGCTTCAGGCTGCCAGGGAAAGCTGGCCAGACAGACGCCTTGTCGTAGTTTTTCAGCCCCATCGTTATACCCGGACACAGGCACTTTTTGATGAATTTACCCGTGCCTTCTACCAGTCTGACCTTCTGGTTACGCTTCCCATTTACCCGGCCAGTGAGGAGAAGATAGAGGGGGTAACGGGTCATGCCCTGTACGAAGGCATCAGGGCACACGGGCATAAAGAGGTTGTGTATCAGGAGGATTTTGAAACAGCTTTGGCTTATCTGAAAGATGTGATAAAGGAAGGTGATATCCTGCTGACCCTTGGGGCGGGGGATGTGTGGAAGCTGGGGGAATTCGTATTGGAAAACTGAAATTTGTCAGTTGTCCGTTGTAGCGGGTAAGGGATTTCCCAATAAATAAAATACCCGCGTACTCGCGGGGGATTGACAAATCCCCCGCCGCGGAGAGGGCAGAATCGGGCATATTATTTCCTAACGGCAATAACCCGAAAAGAAATTCCCAAAATATACATGCATGAGCAGGTATCCCGGGCTGTTTATAATCTGACCTTTCCGTTATCCCTGGAGTTTGCTGTTATTACCAGTTGGGCAGCTAAAAAAAGCAAGCAAGGATATAATAACGCATGCCGTTGAATTTCGAGTGGAATCCGAAAAAAGCCAAAAAGAATATTGAAAAACACGGAGTATCCTTTGACGAGGCAGCAACAGTATTTTCCGACTCCTTATCAATGACTTATGGTGATCCTGACCACTCATACGGGGAGAACAGATACATAATAACTTAAATGTTGCCCGAAATGTTGCTACTAATCTGTAAAGCACTGTCAGACAAGGATTCATCGTTTCTTGCTTATATAAGAGCCGTTATTTATTATATTTTTTATTGTCAATATTTTAACAATCTGTATATATTCCATATTATGTCTGGCAAAAAATTACATCACCGGGTATTTCTTAAAAAATCCGGACAAGCTTCTGACCACGTAAAACCTTGTTTCACAGGCTTTTACGAACAGACCCCGAAACAAACCCTTTATTCCGAGGTTCTTCCGGGTGATAACTGCCGCCAGATATTGATAATAAAGAGCCTGTGCATATTTACCCGATTTTCGGGCAACATTTAAGTAATAATCGGCTTGTCATCCCTCGGCAATCTGCTGTTTGTCTCTCATGCGGAGACAGACGGTTTAATAAGAATTATAAGTGCAAGGCCGTTGACTCGAAAAGAAAGGAAACAGTATGAACAATAATACATATGACGAAATGGATGATGAGCTTCGCCCCGAGTATGATTTGTCACAACTGAAAGGCGGTGTCAGAGGCAAATATGTCTCAAAATATAAAGAAGGAACAAACCTGATTTTGTTAGCACCTGATGTGGCCGAAGTTTTTAAAGACAATGAATCCGTAAACGAAGCATTGAGATTATTAATCAAAATCGCCGGTGAAAAATATTCAAAGGCTCACCCACAATTTGGGAAATATTTCGCTAAAGATCATATAATGCATTCAGACTGACGCGTCCTGAAGAACATGATTACCTCACAAAAGCACAGGCTTACTGGTCTGCCCTGATTGATGAAAATATGTTTGATGAAGCAGAAGATTTTGCTTTGAAGCTGCTGAAAAATTCGAGAGAAGAACATTTTGAAGAAATAAAAGAGATTATAAGTCTCACTTTTTATCTTCGGAAAGCCTGACAAAACTTGTCTGTCAATTGTAGGGTGGGGTTTACCCCACCAATTTTATTAGAAATCGGGATTGGTGGGGTAAACCCCACCCTACATTGACCGGATCTCACAGAAAATCAAAAAATCAAAGAAAGTCGAGAATTGATTATGGAAATAAGAAATATTGCGATCATCGCGCACGTTGATCATGGAAAAACAACTATGGTGGACAGAATCCTGCACCAGGTGAAACTGTTCAGGGATAATCAGGAAGTACAGGATCTGGTTCTGGACTCAAATGACCTGGAACGGGAGAGAGGGATAACTATCCTATCCAAAAACGTATCAGTAAGATATAAAGGAACAAAAATAAATATTATTGATACGCCCGGGCACTCGGATTTCGGAGGAGAAGTAGAGCGCGTCTTAAATATGGCTGACGGGGTGCTGTTACTCGTTGATGCTTTTGAAGGGCCTATGCCCCAGACACGGTTTGTTTTGCAAAAAGCATTGGAACTGGATTTGAAACCTATCGTTGTCATTAATAAAGTTGATAAACCGAATTGTAATCCGGAAGAGACATATGAACTTGTTTTTGAACTGATGTTTTCTCTTGATGCGACAGAAGAGCAACTGAATTTTCCAACTGTTTACGGTTCTTCAAAACAGGGATGGATGGGACCCGACTGGAAAACCCCGACCGATGATGTTTCCTATTTATTGGATACCATTATTGAATATATTGATCCTCCGAAAGATAACCCCGGAACTTTGCAATTGCAGATCAGTTCATTGGATTACTCGTCATATACTGGCAGAATTGCTGTGGGAAGAGTCCACAGGGGAAGTATCAAAATGGGTGATCAGGTTTCTGTTGTCCAGAGAAACAGCAGAATAAATAAGTCAGTTGTCAAAGAACTTTATCTTTTTGAAGGACTGGGAAAAGAAAAAACCAAAAAAGAAGTCAGATCCGGTGAAATAGTAGCCATAATGGGACTTGAATCCTTTGACATCGGAGATACTATTGCTGATTTTGAAGAGCCTGAGGCATTAAAACCGATCTCTGTGGATGAACCTACTATGAGTATGCTTTTCACCATTAACAACTCACCTTTTTTTGGTAAAGAAGGTAAATACGTTACATCAAGGCATATCAGGGAAAGGTTATTTAAAGAAACAGAGAAGAACCTGGCATTAAAGGTTGAAGAAACAGATTCAGCCCATGAATTAAAGGTTTATGGCAGGGGTACGCTTCATTTGTCTATTTTGGTAGAAACTATGAGGAGAGAAGGGTACGAGATGCAACTGGGTCAGCCCAAAGTGGTTATCAAAGAAATTGACGGGTTCAAACATGAGCCGGTAGAACTGCTGTATGTGAATGTTTCTGAAGAGTTTTCCGGGAAAGTAATAGAGATCGTCAGCAAGCGTAAAGGAGATCTTCTGAATATTGAGGCAAAGAATGACAGGATAAACCTTGAATTCAAAATTCCAGCCAGGGGTCTGATCGGGCTTACAAAACCTGTATTAACAGCAACGGAAGGTGAAGCAGTAATTTCACATCGGTTTAAAGGTTATGAACCATGGAAAGGTCAGATAAAAGATAAAAGAAACGGGGCTCTGATAGCCATGCAGACAGGAACGTCTGTTGCTTATGCAATTCACAAACTGCAAGACAGGGGCAAATTTTTCATTGATCCGAATGAAAAAATATATGCAGGCCAGGTGATAGGAGAAAGTACAAGATATGAAGACCTGGTCTTAAATGTCCTCAAGGGTAAAAAACTGACTAATATGCGGGCTTCGGGTACAGATGAAAAATTATCAATAGCTCCTGCCATAAAATTCTCATTGGAAGAAGCTATGGAGTACATCGGAGATGATGAATATGTTGAAGTAACTCCCAAGTCTATCCGAATAAGAAAGATATTGCTTGATGAGCATGAAAGGAAGAAGAAAAAGAGGTTGAAAGGGTAATATAAGCAGGTATAATTTAGATGGAAATCGCTGCTTGGGATTTGATAAATCCCAAGCATTTCCGGATTCAGGATTCGCCGGGACCATTTGCGGACAGTGCTGACCTGTTCTCTGGCGATCTGCCTTTTGTCCGCAGACTCCGTAAAAGGGGGACGAAAGATTTACTGTGTATAAAGGCGGGAAATCAGAAATAAATAGAAAAAGAAGGATGAATAGCAATGATGAAAAGAAATTTCACGCTTGAATATTGGATTGATGATGAATGGTATGTGGGAAGGATAAAAGAAGTTCCAGGAGTTTTCAGCCAAGGAGAAACATTGGAAGAACTAGAAGAAAATGTTAAAGATGCTTTCAAGTTAATGACCGAGGATGATTCTCAGAATCTGATTCATCCTAGCGCTCTGACAAAAGAAATCGTACTTGAGGTTGCATGAAGAGAGGCAATTTTATAAGAGAATTGGCAGACGCCGGTTGCTATTTAAAACGTCATGGTAAAAAACACGATATCTACGCCAATACAAAAAACGGTAAACAAGCGCCTGTTCCGAGACATTCTGAGATAAAAGAAAGTCTATGCCAGCTAATAAGAAAGCAACTTGGAATTCAATAAAATGAGAGACTGCCGAACCAATCATTCCAGCCCACGCCATGCAAAAGGGAATTCAATACACGATCATCGGCTGCACGAATCTTTTTCTTAAACGCGAAAACAGGCGGCCTTTGCCGACAATAAAAAAGTTGCCGTTTCAAAATTGAATTAATAAACTGAGCAGAGGAGTTGATAATGAAAACTGTACAGGCAGTAATATAATAAATAAATATATCATAGACGGACTCCTGACAGTCTTTTAAAAAAATGGACATTCAGCTTTTTACTTGTATATCAAGATATTATAATAAACAGAACATGTGGCCTCATAGATAAAAATTTTATCTGATTACTCATATTACTAGCTTATTTAAAGGATATCTTGCCGTTATGAATTACTGTTTTCTTGTTTTAATTTTATATAATCAGATTGTTGAATACTATATAAATAATAAGACAGTTAATAGTAATATGAGTCATCCTGCCAGAAATCTTTGTTTCAGGCGTTCGTAACTATTTTTCATAAAATAAAGGAGTTAAAAATTACGGATATTAAATGTCTTTTTTAAATGTCCATTTTTTTTAACAATAAAATAAAAAAGTTATGTCAATATTGCCAAAAATGTGTCAGGACCCTGTTGAAGCTGCTCAGTTGAAAAATTACTCTGAAGCATTGAATTGGCATTTTGATGTCAGTACCTTTAAACTCCTGGGACGTGAGCTTATTACCGACAGGATTACAGCAGTTTTTGAATTAATTAAAAACTGTTATGATGCGAATGCCGAAGAGGTGACTATTGAGTTCTGTGATGCGGGGGAGATTTCTGAACACAGTAAAGTTATTATAAAAGACAATGGAATCGGGATGTCACCGGATGAAATAACAAACAACTGGATGGTCATCGGGACAAGCAGTAAAAGAAAAAAAACTACGTCGGAACCGCCATACAATCGTGTGCTTATCGGAGAAAAGGGGATAGGACGATTTGCAGTAGAAAAGCTTGGTTCAAAGCTGTTAATGCGTACGAAAAAAGAGTACCTGGAATATGTAAGCGTTCTTGAAGTTGACTGGGATGCGTATGAAGAAATATCGAACAGGCAGCCAAAACCGGATAAAACAAAATATTTTACTGACATTGATAACCGGTACAGGACAGAACCGGCTGATAACAGAACGAAAGGAACAGAACTGATAATTACTAATATCAGGGAACCGTGGACTGAGCCTGACCTGGAAAGATTGTATAAAGAATTATCAAAACTGATCTACCCTTTCGAAACGCTCAACTACCCTTTCAGAATAACAATCAAATCGAATGAATATGAAAAATATTCTGATAAAGAAATCGGGAGCATTTCAGTTGTGGAATTTGCCGCGGTGACATTTTCAATCAATTATGATATAAAAAACGGAAAGCAGGAAGTGATAAAGTACAAAGACGGAAAACTTGTTAAAGAGACAACTGATATCAGCCAATTCGGCCCTGTAAAGTTTAACCTGTACTATTTTGATCAATCTGCCAAAAAGAAGTTTAACAGACGCTATCCCAAAGGAACTCCTTTTTACCACTTCATTGACGGGATCAAGATCTATCGTGACGGTATTATCACAACTCCGTTTGCTGAATATGAGGCAAAACAGGACAATAAGCGCGATGTCTTAGGAATAGATAAGAGGAGATACTCCGGATTTTTTAATAAAGTTAATTCCAGGGATATAATAGGCATTGTCGAAATAACAAAGAAGTATAATCCTAAAATTATTGATTCAACAAACCGACA
>JAUCGG010000091.1 GCA_030378015.1 Desulfococcaceae bacterium HSG8 | reverse complement strand
TATTTTATATTAAGCGACGAAATTGTCTCCGAATTTTTATAACCTTTTATGAAAAAAAATGCAAGGGCGGGCATTTAAAATTTATAAAAAATTGGTAAGCATTTTGTCCCGCTTTAGGTGTATAGCCTTTTTTTCTACCTCTGAAATTGCTGAATCGGATAAATGATCTCTGAGGTCAGCAAAGCGCATGTTTTCTTCTTTACCGTCAGAATTTCTTATAACTTCGATACGCGGCAGGAAATACCCTGTTTTCTCATCAAAAATATCTCCTTTTATATCAGAAAGTAAGTCAAAAGTGTTCACCCGGAATGCTCTGACTTTTCTGCTATCATCAAATTCAATTTTTATCTGATGACCTCCAAATGAAATCAGGCATTCTTTTGTGAGGATTCCCTCCCGAATTTTATCCTTGGTAATTTTAAGAGTGAGATATATATCAAATTTATCCGAGCCTGAAGGAAACAAGCCAAAATGAAAAACCATACGAAAATGAAAAACCATCTCCTGTTTTTCACTTTTCCGGTTCAAAGCTTCCTGAAAGCTTCCGAAGTCAACCAATCTGCCATAGAAACTTATGGGGCCTTCGGTTCGTGCTTCCACACTTTGCCGAAGAAGGGGGAAAAATCGCAGGAAACTGCTTTTCCCGGAACTGTTTTGCCCCACCAGCAGGGTTATGGGTTTCAGATCAACAAATCCTGTGTCTGTAAGGCTTCTCAGATTTTCAATTCGTATTGCGTCCATGTTTTCGCTCCGTTCTTTCCTTCTCGTTCCCAAATTCCGTTTAGGGATACAAAAAAATCACAACTACTTGAAACAGATGCAAAAAATTGCTTCACTTATTTTTGCGCTCCTAATCCAGATTAAACCTCACCAACTTGAACTGTTTCTGGATTTCATCTGTTATGCTGCTGCCGATCCGGGCCATGAAAAGATTTTCAGGACGCATCATGATGTTGGGTTCGTTTGTCTGAAAAATTTCGAATCCGCAGGTTGAAAATAGCCGGATCATCATATCCCGATAGGTCATCGGCGGGATACCGGTTCCGTCCAGATCCCAGGTCCAGGAATATCCCACCATATAAAAAATGCGATCTTCCCTGAGCGGGTGATCCGTAACAAGGCGAAGGATATCCCTGGCAATGCCTGACGAGCGCCAGGGCCTGCTGACCTCAATCACGGAAACTTCCATCATCAGCCGATCCCCGAGCCTTACCCACCGCTCATCCGGATGCGGATATTCCAGGATGCCGAAACCTGCAATCTTTCCGCTGTCCGTAAATGCCAATGTGACATTGGTACCAGTCTTTGAAGCTGACCTGATCAAAGTTTCTTTTTCAGAAATAATGGGATTATACCGGGCATATTTTGTAAATGTTTCCCTGAAGGAGAGAGCGGATATCTCTTCCGGAGAGCAGAAGGAACATACCGTCAGATTTCCCTGCTCAGTTACCCGGACGATTCTTTTCTGATGCTTATGTGCCATAAAGATTTAGCTTTTTTTCAAGTCTGACAATACAGACCTGCGAGGTTTTGAAACCTCGCAGGTCTTCGCAATACATCGCTTCGTAAATCCGTCCCCCTTGCTCGGCTCGGATTGACAAATCCGAGCCGCCGGACCTGTCAGTCCGGCAGGAGCAGGGGGATCGTCAGATGATTTCCGGAAAAGAATATACCCGGGCCAGTTTGTAGTTCCGCCTTCAGGCGGCATGGCACCGCCTGAAGGCGGAACTACAAACTTCACTTGGCATATTCCACTTTAGAAATCACCCCATTCCTTGTGAAGCTGTTTTACCATGATCTGATAATCATAGTAGTTTCCTTTTTCATCCTGGACATAATCTCTCAGCCGGCCTTCCTCAATAAAATCCATTCTTCGAAAGGCCCTGATGGCAACATCCTCAACCCCCACAACAAAATCCGCCCGAATCTTCTCAAGCCCCATCTCCATAGCCCGCTTGGTAAGGTCGAATACCATCCAGGTTCCGAGCTGTTTGCCTGTGAAATCAGGAGCAACCATGATCCGGAGGCGTCCGACATGTCTTCTTCCGCCGTAGGGGCGCAACAGCAAAGCTGAATGGGCCACAACCCGGTCTTCGAATATTG
Organism: Desulfococcaceae bacterium HSG8; assembly: GCA_030378015.1. GTDB lineage: Bacteria > Desulfobacterota > Desulfobacteria > Desulfobacterales > 4be13 > JAUCGG01. The sequence goes on along the minus strand of JAUCGG010000091.1, from coordinate 19,296 downwards.
CCAGTATGGCGAATGACTTTCCTGCTTCCTGGTTTCTGATCCATTTTCTTATCACATCAGAGTTGCAGGGATCTTCTTTCAGAAACCACCGGAAGGAAAGGTGCGTATCCTGATAGAGCCGGACAAGCGATTCCAAGTCTTCCTCCTCCACTTTTTTTAATATTATCTCTTTCCGATCTTTTAAAATAACCTCTTTGGGATACCTGTCCTGGGGCATGTATCGTCCTTTCTCAAATAAATTATATTATATCCTGCCGATTCTAAGGAATTTTTGTTTATCCTGTCATATTTTTTTCAGGCTCAGGCAGAACTAGTACCGCAACTTACAAGTTAGCCCCCTTTCTTAAAGGATGCCGGGGGGATTTTTTTTGCGAAAAAAGGCTGTGGGGGCCCTTTACGAAAGGGGGGAGGAATTTACAAGTTGTTGTACTATTACACCAAGTCATAAGTTCGTACACACTTTTCCAGCCCTTAAAATCAGGGCGGACAGTGTTTTTAAGTGTGTACGAACTTCTGTCTTGGTGTACTAGGTTCTGTTGACATTTGTTGCAATTTTCTGGTCCCATACGAGCGGTTCAGGCATTTTCCATCTACTGAATATCAGGATTAACAAATCCGTCAGAATCCGTATAATTATCGTTTCAGACACTACTCTGGAATTTGGAAATTCATACTCTATTTGGGTCGGAGTGACAAATCCGAGCCGAATGGGCCAATTTCCATCTTCTAATAATAAACCAATAAACGGAACTGATGCAGAAGTAAAGAAGATTCAGTGATTGAGAAACAAAATTCCGGAAATCGCCTAAGTCATCGGTGGCAAACTGCATAAAATCAAGACGGTCTTGCCAAATATTGCGACCTGTGCGGTTAGATGTAACTACTTGAAATTTAATAATCTGACAGGTAATCATGGAAGTCGGAAATTCCCGATTTCCGGGGATTTGAAATTGTAACCGCACAGGTCGAAATATTGTAAACGGTTGTGGGCGCAGACCGTCTTCAACAGATAGATGTTCAAAGTAAAGGTTTCATTTTGAGCATTCGCCAGATTAACATAAGCAGTACAACGAGCAGCAGAACAGGGTTGCATACTATTTTCATTCAGTTTTCCTCCGAATCTCCGAATCAGATCGTTCTTGACATCATGCAGTCAGCGTGTAATTATCAGTAGATAGAAAAATTACCGGACAGACCTCGTTCCCTGCCCCGGATCGGGAACGCAACGCCCCAGTTTTACAGGATATCAGGAACTAGGAAAGGGGAAGACTCGGGCCGATCATGCTGACGATTGAGCAAAGAAACCCGGATTTTTTCCGGCATGGGAGGAACCGGTCAGTCCGGTAAAAAGCCGGATTTCTTTTCCGCGCTGCAATTTTTTGTCCTGTACACAGGTTTCTGTGGTAACACCTTGGTTATAGTCGTAAAAACCTTAAACAAACAAAATCAGCAGATGGAAAATACCCTGAACCGCTCCGGGCGGATTGATAAATCCGCATGAAATGCTTGGGATTTATCAATCCGTTCAACAGAGCTCGCCGAAGTCTGAAGCCCAAGCGAGCTTTTCGGGAGTATTTTCCATCTACTGAAAATAGGGAAAATAATGCCCAAACGTGACGATATCAATAAAATCATCATTATCGGATCAGGCCCCATTATCATTGGCCAGGCCTGCGAGTTTGATTATTCAGGGACACAGGCATGTAAAGCCCTGCGCTCCCTGGGCTACAAAATCGTGCTGGTAAATTCAAACCCCGCAACGATTATGACAGATCCCGGGACTGCCGATGTCACATACATCGAACCTCTCAATCTTAAAGTGATGACGGAAATTATAGCGGCAGAGCGTCCGGATGCGCTGCTGCCGAATCTGGGCGGTCAGTCCGCTCTGAACCTGTCTTCGGAACTGGCAAGAACCGGTGTCCTGGAAAAATACGGCGTGAAAATTATCGGCGTAAATGTGGATGCCATAGAACGCGGGGAAGACCGTACCGCCTTTAAAAATACGATGGACCGCCTCGGAATTGAAATGCCGAAAAGCCAGGCCGTAAACACTGTCGAAGATGCGGAAAAGGTCGCGGAAGGACTGGGATACCCCGTGGTCATCCGGCCGGCATACACCATGGGAGGAACCGGCGGCGGGCTGGTTTACAATGTTGAAGAACTTCGCACTATAGCTGCGCGGGGAATTTCAGCAAGCCTTGTGAATCAGATTCTTGTGGAAGAATCTGTGCTGGGCTGGGAGGAACTGGAACTGGAGGTCGTGCGGGATTCAAAGAACCAGATGATCACAGTCTGCTTTATTGAAAATGTGGATGCTATGGGGGTCCATACCGGCGACTCATACTGCACAGCTCCCATGCTGACAATTGCCCCGGAATTACAGGAACGTCTCCAGAAGTACTCCTACGATATTGTGGAAGCCATCGAAGTGATCGGCGGAACCAACATCCAGTTTGCCCATGATCCCAAAACAGGCCGGGTTGTGGTCATTGAGATCAATCCCCGAACCTCCCGCTCCTCCGCGCTGGCATCCAAAGCCACGGGATTTCCCATCGCTTTTGTCTCCTCTTTGCTGGCAGGGGGGCTGACAATGGATGAAATCCCCTATTGGCGGGACGGAACCCTTGAAAAATATACTCCGTCCGGGGATTATGTGGTTGTGAAATTTGCCCGGTGGGCATTTGAAAAATTCGAGGGGGTTGAGGACAAACTCGGCACCCAGATGCGTGCCGTGGGCGAAGTCATGAGTATCGGCAAAACGTATAAAGAGGCGTTTCATAAGGCCATCCGTTCCCTGGAGACCAATCGGCACGGGCTTGGCTTTGCCAAAAATTTCAATGAAATGCCCCTGGACAAACTCATCAACATGGTGAGCACTCCCAGCAGCGAACGCCATTTTATCATGTATGAAGTCCTGCGAAAAGGCGCGGATGTGCAGGAACTTTATGAGAAAAGCCATATCAAACCGTGGTTTATCGGGCAGATGAAGGAACTGGTGGATCTGGAAGAAGAAATTCTCAGGTATAAAGGCTCTGTGCCGCCTGACGAGCTTCTCACCCGTGCAAAAAAAGACGGTTTTGCTGATAAATATCTCGCCAGGATTCTTGATATCCCGGAGAAAGATATCCGGGAAAAACGAGCCGAACTGGGCATTGCGGAAGCCTGGGAGCCGGTTCCGGTGAGCGGGGTGGAAGATGCCGCATATTACTACTCCACGTATAATGCAGCGGATCAGGTAGGGGTCAGCGACCGGAAGAAAATTATGGTTCTCGGGGGCGGGCCAAACCGGATCGGACAGGGCATAGAATTCGACTATTGCTGCGTTCATGCCGCGTTTGCCATCCGTGACGCGGGATATGAGTCCATCATGGTCAACTGTAACCCGGAAACCGTTTCCACCGATTATGATACGTCGGACAAACTGTATTTCGAGCCTCTGACCGTGGAAGATGTCCTGAGCATTTATGAAAAGGAAAAACCCGAGGGAGTGATTGTCCAGTTCGGCGGGCAGACTCCCCTGAATCTCGCGGATGAACTGGCAGAAGCAGGCGTGAAAATCCTCGGCACATCTCCTGAAACCATTGATCTGGCAGAAGATCGTGACCGTTTCCGCAACATCATGCGGAAACTGGGAATTCCCCAGCCCAAGTCCGGCATGGCCAGCACCACGGGGGAAGCCCTGGAGATAGCGGGAAAGATCGGTTATCCCCTGATGGTTCGCCCCTCTTATGTGCTGGGCGGACGCGCGATGCAGGCAGTGCATGATCAGGAAATGCTCGAACACTACCTGGCTGCTGCCGTGGAAATTTCCCCGGAACGGCCTATCCTGATTGATAAGTTCCTGGAATATGCTATTGAAGCCGAGGCAGATGCCATTGCCGACGGAACCGATGCCTTTGTTCCTGCTGTGATGGAGCATGTGGAACTGGCAGGTGTGCATTCAGGGGATTCAGCGTGTGCGATTCCGCCGATCAGTACGCCGAGAAGGCATATTGAAACCATCTGCGAATACACCCGGAAAATTGCCATAGAACTGAAGGTGGTGGGCCTGATGAATGTCCAGTACGCCATTGTCAATGATACGGTTTATGTTTTGGAAGCCAATCCCAGGGCGTCCCGCACCGTACCCATTGTTTCAAAGGTATGCAATGTTTCGATGGCCCGTCTCGCGACCCAGATCATGCTGGGGAAAAAGCTCTCTGACCTGAATCTGAAGGAGAAAACCATTCCGTATTTCGGTGTCAAAGAAGCTGTCTTTCCCTTTAATATGTTTCCCGAAGTTGATCCGATCCTGGGGCCGGAGATGCGTTCGACCGGCGAGGTTTTAGGTCTTTCTCATTCCTTCGGACGGGCCTTTTTCAAAGCCCAGGAAGCTACCCAGACCCCGCTGCCTCTCAAGGGAACCGTACTGATCACCGTGACAGATGCGGACAAGCCGAGTATCCTGGAACCTGCCAGGCTTTTCAGGGAGATGGGATTCAAGGTTCTGGCAACAAAGGGAACCCATCAGTTCCTGACAGAAAACGGCATTGCATCTGATCTGATCAGGAAGCTGGGATACGGAAGGCCTGACATCGCGGATGCGATCAAAAACGGGGATATTCAACTGGTGGTCAACACGCCCAGCGGAAAACAAAGCAAGGAAGATGATTCCTATATCCGCAAGACAGCCATCCGTTACAAGATTCCCAATATCACGACACCTGCTGCCGCGTTTGCTGCTGCAAAAGGAATTGCCGCGCGAAGGGAGGGCGCACCTGTAGTCAGGTCACTCCAGAGTTATCATGCAGCGATCAGGGATTGACAAAAAGGCTTTAGAAATAAATTATACGAAATTTTGGCATAAAAGCTGAAAATAGTTTACACTTTTTCCGGCTGCAGAACAATTTTTCAAATTGTTTTAAACAATTTGAAAAATTGTTCTACATTAAATTGTAAAGTGGCAAATGAAGGATGCCAAAAGCAGACAGTCTTGAAAGAACAGGATAATAGGAGTGCAAATCCGTTTTTGCAATGCTCAGTAGATCGCAACCGGTGGATTCCGGGGAAAATTAAAAACCGGATATTTTTTACCTGATCTTAACCCGGAATCCACTGTTTAACAGGGTTTACCGGAAACTTTTCGATCTACTGAAAATCCCATTTTTGCACTCCTCCGGATTCTCATTTCAGAAACTGCCCCACAAAATTCAGATAGCTGCAATCATCCCCGGAATTAAAATGCGTCTTCACAGAATCCAGGATCCGATAAATACATTTTAATTTGGTCATCATACCTTCTTTTTCTCCGGTGAGTGAATCTCTGAAACTGAGAATGTCATCCACAGCATCAACAATCGCCTGAATATTCGGAGGCAGTTCGGTCAGAAATTTTGCAGGCACATCCGACTGGGCCTTTCCCATCTCAATGAAGTATTCCAGCGCTGTTTCAACATGCCTGTCGTTAATATTCCCGTGTTCCTTGTATATCCTGTGGATGGCGAACTCCATATTCTGCAGGATATCCAGATAGTCATCCTCATTTCCTTCGACGGATTTCAGTTCCCGTTCAAAGTCCGAAATTTTTCTGGCTTCCTGCCGGTCTGTAAAATACTGTTTGGATTTGCCAAGATAAAAGCAGTCCTCTGGGCAATCAATCTCTTTCTCTCTTTTGATCCCGCAACACTGACTGCATATAGCACTTACCAAGCCGGGGCAGTTCCTTTTTCCTTTTCTTGAATTACATGAGGCACATTTTGCCATTTTTTCAATTCCTTACAGACAAGCCCGTTGTCAGTTGCAACTGACAACTGACAATTTACAATTAATCAAAGGGAATCGTCAGTTCATAAACCCCGTGTTCCAGATTCGCCTTCATCCGCACATCAGCCTTTTCAAAAACCTTCATCATCCCCTTGTTTGAGGAAAGCACATCTGCCCTGAATCCTTGCATTCCCCGTACTCTTGCCAACTGCATCAGCATGTTACAGAGATATGTGGCAATACCCATACCCTGATACTGATCATCCACAACAAAGGCCACATCAGCGTAAGGACGGTGAGGATCCCTGACAAACCGGGCTTCTGCAATGACGTTTCCCTGCCCCGGTTCTCCTACCAGTCCCACAACAGACATCACGCGGTTATAATCCACATTGACATATTCCTGCATTTTGGCGTGAGGCATGGTTCTGACCGGGGTGAAATAACGATAGTAAACTGCCTCGTCGGAGAAGCGGTAGAAAAGACGACGCATTTCCTCCTCATCAGATGGTCTGATAGCTCTGAACCTGACTTCTGCGCCCCCTTTGAAGGTCTCCCTGGCCTCGATATCTGCCGGGTAGAAGTGTGCGCTGTCAGCCAGGAAAATCTGATCCGGATAGAGAATATTTTCAGCCTTGGCCTGTTCCACCAGCTTCATCCGATCATCCGGATGGGCAATATCAATCAGTGCCTGTGCTCGCTCCCTCACTGTCCGGCCTGCCAGATTGGCTTCGCCGTATTCGGTGATCACCATATCCACAGCCTCCCGCATTGTGAACTGATTCGGGAAACCTTTCACAGACACCAGGATGTTGGGTTCACCGCCCTTGTTCCGGCTGGGAAGTGCAAAAATCGTCAATCCGCGTTCGGATATCTCTGCCCCGTTGAAAAAACTCGCATCTTCCGAGGGAACACCGCTCAGATTCCCCTTTCCCGAAGGAAAAGCTGCCCGGCCCGACAAATCCGCCTTCCTGGCAGGGAAAACAGCGACAAATCGCGGGTTGGAACCGATCTGAATCGGATCAAATACCCTGTCAATACTCTGGAATTCCACCAGGGGATTACGATGCAGCCAGGTCATCAGTTCGGGGCTTCCTAAAGCGTAAGAAGTCAGGCATTTGCCTCGGAAAATTTCTTTGAAGCGGTTGCTCACAGAACCGCTTTTTACAAGATTCATCAGGGCATCGGTAAAAAACGGCGAATGAACCCCAAGGTGGCGTTTATGGGTAAGATGCCGACTCATTGCTTCAAAAAGCGGGCCCACAAAAAAAGCAAGACAACTGCCATCCTCAATCACCGAGGCCACATTGGCTGCAACCCGATCCAAGACTTCATCCTGGAATACGCAGGGAAAGTAAAAAGGCGGCTCTGAAGAATGCACCAGCATATCAAAATCCGAAACCGGGATAAAAGTATCGCCATAAGTGAAAGGCGCCAGGGGATTGATTTCTCCGACTACCAGGGAAGCCTGCTCCATAGCCTGCCGGGCCACATCCACGGCCGCTCCCAGGCTGCAATATCCGACTTCGTTGGGCGGCGCGATCTGGACAAATGCCACATCCACGGGAACCTGCCGGGACTGGATCAGGCGGGGGATGCGGGCAAAACGGCTCGGAATCAGATCCACCCGGCCCTCGGTAATGGCTTCGCTGGCGACCCATCCTGAGAAAAAAGTCTTGAGGCGGTACTTGCGGGAACGGATGGCCTCCACAGAAATCGCGTCTCCGAAACTGACCAGTTGAATCAGTTCCAGGTCCTCCAGATTCGACGCATCAGAAGCCATCAGGTGTTTTACCAGGGTCCGAGGCTCGGCAACGCCTGTTCCCAGGAAGATACTCATCCCCGGTTCGATCTTCTCCAGAACTTTATCAGGAGAGACGATACGCTCTTCCCATGTTTTTTTTATTTCGTTCATCTTCTTTATCTTCTTTATCTTTTTTATGTTCGCTGCAACCGAAAATGTTTTTTTGAGACTTCCACATCGTGTATAATATAGAATTTGAAATTCGTTCCCAGCAGACTGTCCGGGATCGGGTCGGATTATCCGAGAGAGGACGTTCTTTATGAACCGGCCTGCTTACGGCCTGCCTTTTAGGAAACCTTATCCGAATTTTTATGACTTTCAATACACAAGCCTGCTTTTACGCTTTCAGCCACAGGGTTTATGGCCGGATTTCAAAACTTCTGCCCTGCATTCCAGCACATATTTCCGGAATTCGCTTCTCCTGTAGTCATGCTGACCGAGCAGCAGATCAAGTCCTCCCTGCATTCGCGGGGAAAAACCTTTTACCGCCAGCTTCTCCAGGAATTTCCATCCCTCCCGTAATTCCCTGATCTCTGAGGTGATTTTCTGCTTTCTCTGAGCTATATCTTCCCTGGAATATTGAACAAGATCATGATATGCTGCAAATATCTGTTCCGGAGAAGGTGCTGCGGAACCCGGTTTCAGACGGGTTCCGAAACCGTCTTCATAAGCCCTTATGCTCCGAAATGTCCCGATAAGCTGTTTCCGCTCCTCATCCTCCTCACTCTCCGCTTTGACAATCTCCCTGTTACCCGATTCTGTCTCGTCATCTGTTTCCGCCCGAGGCACGGACTGTTGTGAAAACCGCTCCCCGATCACATCTGTGAGATATGTGTTCTTCCGGATGATCTCCGAATGATCCTGCACGATCTGCCGCATTCTGAGCGACAGCCTGATCATATTCAGGATGATTTCTGTTTCATCTGAAATCCCAATCAGGAGTTCTGTCTGCTGCTGTCTGAGCTTTCTCTGGTAGAGACGGGCCCTTTCATCTGCTTCATGACCGTTTATTTTAAATCGGAAACCTGAAAAATACTGCAAAGAAAGGGCCGACCGGGAAAGAATTTCAGTCCCTTCTGCTTCAATGGCCGCGCAGACATCAAGTCTCTTTTCTTTATGAGTGAAAAGAGACCGGCTCTTTTTAAAAAAACCGGTCTTTTCCTGATCCTGCTCTCCCGGCATACGGACTGCCGAGGTTTTCAGATAATGTTCAGCATATGACAGGAATTTTGCGGCATCAATGCTTAGAACCGCGTCTGATATCTCTCGGATGCCTGCTGATGTATTCATCAGGATCCTGCTTTGTTATCAATAAGGCTTTCAATTTCCTGCCGATTATCCTTAATCTGCTCCAGCCTCAGTTGATCATTCTTTTTGTAAGTCTCCTCAGCTTCCTGCAGCGCATTGTATTCCATCTCCCAGCGGGGGCTGGATGCTATCTGATCCCCTATCAGCGAAGCGTACCTGCCCAGCACCCGGTTGCCGTCGTCAATACTTTCCACGATCATAATCATGGACTGGGTAACTTTTGCAACACCGGAACATATCTGGGATACATTATCCACAGCTATTTTCATGTGGCTTGCGCCATCCGCGAACTTGTCAACCATATTTACATGAATATCACCCCTTTCTTTGAAATCATTAATCAGGGTTCTGTAGCTTTTCAGGGCTGTCTGATATTTCACGCCCATGTCAATATTGGTTTTGTACTTGAGTTCCATGCCCTGGCTCTCCCTGAGGGCCATTTCAATATGATCCTTCATTTTTTCGACCTCGGCATATTTTTCATGGATCGGGGACATGGATTCATGGATGGGGGTGACCTCTTTCAACTGGGTTTCAAGTTCTTTGCTGTATTTTATCTGGGCATCATAGGCCCTCCTGTCTCTGTGTATCTGATCCGTGAATGTATCACTGACTTCGGTCAGATTTTTCACAATGCTGTCAACTTCGGTAACAGTCTCTCTCAGCCCTTCATTCAATCCTTTGAGGCTGTTGATGTAGTCCTCGATCATACCCCTGAAGTCACTGACAAGGACTTCATCCGGCTGCCGGGGGATTTCTTTTTTTACGATTTCATAATCCGTGTATGCTTCGGTTTTCTGTTTTTTCAGTCCCAGGGAAACCAGCGCCTTATCAAACGCATTATGTTTTATGGGCCTCTGCTTTTGTACCGGAACTTTTTCTTCGATGACCTTTTTTGTTCTGGATGCAATGATGCTTTTTATACCATCTTCGATCACCTTGATCTCACTCACAACATTCTGAAGCTTTTCTGCGTCAAACGAGGTGGATCGGACTTCTTTGGTCTTATAGTAGGTAGCTACCGGCGGTTTGTATCCGTCTGCACCGGGCGGTACAGGTTTCTGTATGCTATCGTACCTGTTAAGTATTTCATCCAGCCTGTCGTCAACATTCGCGCTTTTATCTGCCATTCATATACCCTCCTCAATTTTTATGACAGAATATACAACAGACCCACCTTTCAGTCAACAGTGTGAAGTTTGAAGTTTGAAGTTTGAAGTTTGAAAACATAATTACGCGCTTAATGTTTCAAACTTCAAACTTCAAACTTCAAACTTCTCATTTGTTTATGCCTTCCCATATTCTGTAAATTAAGCCGGAATTTTCATTTTTCTTTCCCCTCTGATAAAAAAAGAACTTGAAAGCTTTTCATCATTGTGATAGGGCGTGTCCGAAAATTTTTGTTTCGAGTCAGATTTATTTAATGATTAAAATTTGAAAGGAAATGTGCGGAAAAATGGGTTCAAATAAAGAGCTACAATTGGCTTACGGGCTGGCTGTCATTTTGCTGATTGTGGGCATTGTAAGCTACGCGGCTTCTTCCACAGAAGTTCCGGATGAGCCGGTACGACTAATGTTCGAATGTGCCACCGGGAAAGTGCTGTTTGACCATAAGATCCACGCGTCAGAGTATGACCTTTCCTGCGGCAGTTGCCATCATCACCCCGAAGATGCCGAAGAAAGCCTGGCATGTCGGGAGTGTCATGTATTGCCGGCGGACGGTTCGGCTCCTGAAAGCTGTGCAGACTGCCATGAGCCGGATGATTTTGAAATCGAGGCCATTGTGAAAAAATCAGACGTGCTTCATTCGCAATGCATCGGCTGTCACGAAGAAAACGATGCTGAGGTGAACGGACGGGGGGCAGAAGAATGTTCTTCATGTCACGTCAGTTATAGTTTTTAATAAATTGGGAAACGGGAAGCCGGAAATTGGAATCGGAAATTGGAAATCGGAAATCATGCCCGGTTCGGATTGACAAATCCGAACCCCGCGGCAGGGGATTTGTCAATTCCCGAGCAGTAGGGCTATTTTATTTCTTGGAAATCCATAAGGCGATTTCTATAAAAGAATATACCATACTGATGTCATTCCGGGGAAAATCGGAAGATGAATCTTCCGATTTTAACCCGGGATCCAATGTTAATTCATTGGGTTCCGGGTTAAAATCGGAAAATATCCGTTTCCCCGGAATGATACTCTGATCCGGGATATTCTCTGAAATTGCCTGGGGATTTCCGGTTTCCAATTTCCGGGAACCAGTTTTTGAAGGGTGAAGGGTGAAGGGTGAAGGGTGAAGGCTGCCCTTCAGACTTCAGACTTCGGACTTCAAACTTCAAACTTTTAACGTTTTTGAATGGAATCTTTTATTATGATTAAAAGATCATTTTTCGGATTGGCGAAACCCCGGTTTGAATATGAAACAACGGACGGGGTGCCCGGTGAACCTGAAAAAATTTCGGCACCCGGCAAGGCCATGTTTCTCTTCAAAGGGGAGCGAAAAGATGCCGCCTTGCTCAAGACCGGGGATAAAATTAAAACAGGTCAGAAGATAGTGCTTTATGAAGACAGTGACACATATGTAATCTCTTCTGTTACAGGAACCGTATCATCCGTATCACCGTATGTGGGCGACTTTAATGCGCCCTACATTGCTGTGTCGGTCAGTGTTGATGATGCAGAAGAAACAGATGAACAGTTCGCAGATGCAAGCAAGGATGTCACGCTGGATACGGCAAAAGATTTCCTTGCTTTTGCCCCGGGCTGTCCGTCCCTGGATGTGTTTTCCGATCCTGACAGGCCCATAAAGACCATCATACTCTCATGCGTGGATAAAGACCTGCTCATTGCTACAAATCCCTATGTTGTGAAATCGTATATGGATCAGATCAACCAGGGACTCAGCATTTTGAAAAAAATAACCGGGGTAGATCATGTGGTGGTTATCTCATCCCAGAAAATGATGAAGGATGCCAGTGCCATAGGCGGGGCCTCGGGCGTGGAACTGAGGGTTGTCGGCTCCGAATACCCTGCTGCATTTCCCCAGGCAATTATGCGGAATATTATGGGCAAGCCCCTGCCGGCAGGAGGGTGTTGCGAAGACATGGGAATCTGTTTTTTCAGTGCCGAAGCAGTTGCGTCGGTGGGCAAGGCTTTTGGCGATGGTCAGATACCTGTCACAAAAACCCTGACATTGATTAATAAAAATCTGAAACGGGTATTGGTGGAAGCCAGGATCGGGACACCCATACGGGATATCTTCAATGCATGTGATGTGACTGTCAGTGAAAAAGATCGGATCATTATCGGGGGGCCCCTGACCGGATCGGCTGTTTATTCTGAAGATTACCCGGTTATGCCTGACACGGACGCCATTATGATCCAGGATGGTGAGGATGTATCACTTGTTTCGGATTACCCCTGTGTGAATTGCGGCGAATGCGTGAGGATCTGTCCGGCAAAAGTGCCTGTCAACATGGTGGTCCGCTTTTGTGAGGCCGGTGAATATGAAACGGCCGCGGACGAATATGATCTGTACTCCTGCATCGAATGCGGTCTTTGCAGTTATGTCTGTACGGCAAAGATGCCGATTTTCCAGCATATCAGACTGGCAAAATATGAACTTTGCCAGATAGCCGCAGAGGAGGAAGAAACGGAAGAGGAGGAGGCAACGGATGCTTAGTCAGAAAAAATTCATCGTTTCCCACGCGCCTTTCTGGCACAACGGGAGCAGTATATCCGAACAAAGCTATAACATTATTTTTGCAGCCCTGCCCGCGGTCATCGCAGGTATCTGTTATTACGGAACCGGGGCACTTGCTGTGGTGGCGATGGCTGTTTCCACTGCCATACTGTGGGAGCTTGCATTCAACCTTGTGGCAAAACGGCCCATAAGCATCGGGGACGGCAATGCGGCTGTGATCGGTCTGGTATTTGCCATGCTGATGCCTGCGGCAACCCCCTGGTGGGTGGTTGTCACGGGGACATTTATCGCGATTGTCGTGGGAAAACAGATTTTCGGCGGGATCGGCGGAAATCCCTTTCATCCTGTGGCGGTAGCAATTGCCATCATGATGCTGTCGTGGAAAAACTGTTTTGATTTTGACCATGCCCTCATGGGGTATGAGCTTGATTTCCCCATGATCATCTATCCCCTTGCCGCGTTGAAAAATTTCGGCGTATCTGCTGTCGAAGGACTGACCGCGGCCGATCTTATAATGGGAAAACAGGTCGGGGGCATCGGAGCTACCTTCGGACTGGGGCTTATCATTGGCGGATTTTACCTTATTATCAGGGGCTTCATCCGATGGGAAATCTCCGTATCCTTCCTGCTTGGCCTGGTTGTAACGGCTTTCCTGTTCAATATGTCTGATCCTTCCAAATATGCCAGCCCGATATTCCACCTTTTCACCGGTTACACACTGATCGGTGCCTTTTTCCTGGCAACCGAGGATTCATCATCACCTGTGAACTGCGTCCCCATGCTCCTTTACGGTGCTCTCGGGGGGGTGATGACTGTCCTTATCCGGAATATCGGCGTGTATGTGGATGGTGTGATTTTTGCTATCCTGATTATCAACCTTCTGAATCCGCTTTTGGACAAGATCAGGCCCAAAGCAATGGGAGCATAGCGTTCGGGCAGTAAATCGGAGGTTTTAAAATGCGAGAAATGATAAAAATGGTGGTTGTCCTGACAGTGTTGAGCGCGTTTTCCGGCGGATTGCTGGCAGCCATACGGGATAATACCAAAGAAAAAATCGAAAACCAGCAGCTTACGTTTGTCAAGGGACCTGCAATCAAGGCAATTTTTGAGGGCGCGACAAACGACCCCATTGCGGACCGTTTCAAGCTCCAGGACGGCGATGTTGAAAGAAGCTTTTTTGTGGGCGTATTTGACGGGAAAGCAAGCGCAGTGGCCCTTGAAAGCTTTGGAAAAGGGTACGGCGGCGATGTCGGTCTGATGGTGGGCGTAAATGTGGCTGATGATACAATCCTGAGGGTCGGTGTCACAACTCATCAGGAAACCCCTGGTCTGGGTGCAAGAGCCAAAACAGACGCCGGCTTTGCTGGCCAGTTCAAAGGGGCTTCATTAAAAGAACCTGTAAAAGTTTCCAATGACGGCGGAAAGATCAATGCTCTCAGCGGTGCGACGATCACATCCCGGGCTGCATGTTCCGCGGCCACTGATGTGGGAGAAATTTACAAACGGCTGAAACCGCAACTGGAAGAAAAACTAAAGGAATTTAAATAGTCAGTGGGCAGTTGTCAGTCGGCATTTGCAACTGACAAATGACAATGACAACTGACCAAAATAGGAGAAAAAACATGGCCAAGTCTCTTGCTCAGGAATTTGCAAAAGGTCTTTGGGAAGAAATACCGCCGTTTCGGCTGGTACTCGGGCTCTGCCCGATACTGGCTGTTACCAAAACGGTTGAAAACGGCGTCGGAATGGGGCTGGCAACGACTTTCGTTCTGCTTGGCTCCAACCTGTTCGTGTCGCTGCTCCGGAAGGTTATTCCGGCCAAAGTAAGAATCGCGTGTTTTATTATCATCATCGCAACTTTTGTGACGGTGGTGGAACTTGTCATGCAGGCCTACGCGTATCCCCTGTTTCTCAAGCTGGGTATTTTCATACCGCTCATCGTGGTAAACTGTATCGTGCTTGGGCGGTCTGAGGCATTTGCGTATAAAAACGGCGTACTTCCCTCCCTCGCTGACGGCCTGGGGATCGGTATCGGATTTACCATCTCCCTCGGGGCTCTCGGGGGTGTACGGGAACTGCTTGGCAGCGGTACGCTGACATTCTGGGAAAAACCGGCTTTTGTAATGACAGATATAGCCCCGGCCTTCCAACCTTTCCAGTTCATGGTGGAAGCCCCGGGGGCCTTTGTGGGTCTCGGACTCATGCTTTGTCTGATGAACCTCGTCGGAAGTAAATAGTTTTGTCAGTTGTCAGTGGTCCGTTGCTTTGGCGTGCAGTTCGACAGGCTCACTGACCCTGCGCATGCTCACTGACCCTGTGCATGCTCACTGTCCCTGTGCATGCTCACTGTCCCTGAGCTTGTCGAAGGGCAACGGACAACTGACCACTATAAAAGGAGAAGATAAATGGGCGATTATATAGTCCTTATTATTAGCTGCATCTTTATCAACAATATCCTGCTGGCCCAGTACCTGGGAAACTGTCCGTTTCTCGGGACATCAAAGAAGATGGAAACAGCCGTGGGTATGGCCTTTGCTGTTGTTTTTGTCCTGGTAATGGCAGGTGTGATCACATGGGTTGTCAATCAGTATGTTCTGACAAGATTCGGGCTTGAATATCTCAGGACCATTGCGTTTATTCTTGTTATTGCCTCTCTTGTCCAGTTTGTTGAGATGTTCCTGAAAAAGAGTATTCCCGCACTGTATGCGGGACTGGGGATATTCCTGCCCCTGATTACGACAAACTGTGCGGTAATGGGTGTCTGTCTGATCAATGTCAACGAGGAATACACCTTTGTCCAAGCCATTGTATCATCATTTGCCTATGCCATAGGATTCGGTCTTGCGCTGATTCTTTTCGCGGGTGTCCGTGAGCGCATCATGCTGGCAAGGGTTCCCAAACCGCTCGAGGATACGTCAATCGGGCTTGTAACCGCGGGAATTCTTTCGCTTACATTTTTTGCGTTCAAGGGGATGGTGTAATTGGTTGTCCGTGGTCCGTTGCCCGTTGCTTCGCCTGAGCTTGATCCAAGGCTCATTTGCAACTGACAACTGACCACGGACAACTGACAACTGACAAACAAGGAGACCATCGTGATAGAAGCTCTAATTTTCATGTTGTGTATCGGGGCAATATGCGGTCTGGCCCTGAGCATTGCCTCGAAAGTTTTTTATGTATATGAAGACCCCCGCATTGCAAAGGTGGAAGATTTTTTTGCCGGCGCAAACTGCGGAGGCTGCGGATATACTGGTTGCTCGGCCGCGGCCGTTGCTGTGGTTGACGGCAAGGCCCCCCCGGGCGTGTGCATCGTTGCAGGTTCCGAAGCAGCGTTAAAAGTGGCCGCGCTGATGGGGCTTGATCCCGGGACTGCCGAACCGATTACGTCCTATAACGAGTGCAAAGGCGGGCACAGGGCAACTGATAAATATTATTACTCAGGCCTGAATACCTGTAAGGCTCTTGCGGCTCTTTACGGGGGTAAGCGGGACTGTGAGATCGGATGTATCGGGTTCGGCGACTGCGTAAAATCCTGCACATTTGATGCGATTCATATGGGTCCCGAAGGATACCCGGTGGTGGATGAGATGAAATGTGTGGGGTGCGGCGCGTGTGAAAAGGCCTGTCCCAAGAGCATCCTGACCATCCGGACCATGTCCGAGCGGCTCCTCCATTTTAACGAGGAGGATGACGCTCTCGCACCGTGCAGACAGACCTGCCCGGCTGAAATTGACATCCCCAAATATATTTCCCAGATCCAGTCAGGGGATTACGAAGGGGCAGTGAATACGATCCGGGAGCGGAACCCCCTGCTGCTGTCATGCGGAAGGGTCTGCCCCCATCCCTGTGAGGATTACTGTCGTCGGGGCATTGAGGATGAAGCGGTTTCCATCAACCAGTTGAAGCGGTTTGTTGCTGATTTTGAGCTGGATTCCGAAAAACATCTTCCCATTCCATGCGCGCCCGATACAGGGAAACGAGCGGCCGTTATCGGTGGGGGGCCAGCGGGTCTTAGCTGCGCTTATTTCCTGCGCCGGCTGGGGCACAGCGTGACCATTTTCGAGTCCATGCCGCATCTGGGCGGGATGATCCGATACGGGATTCCCGAATACCGTCTTCCCAAGGCAATTCTGGACTGGGAAATCGAGGGAATTCTGAACCTGGGAGTCGAAGCCCGCACCAATGCAACATTCGGCGAGGATTTTGATATCGGATACCTTGCTGCCGAAGGATTCAACGCGATATTTGTCGGTGTGGGCGCGTGGGTGGATTATACCCTCAAAGTCGAAGGAGAAAACCTTGGAGGATGTTATACAGGCATAGATTTCCTGTCACGGCTCGCTGGCGGTGAAAAATTCCCCCTCGGCCGCAGAGCAGCGGTAATCGGCGGCGGAAACTCCGCGATTGACTGTGTCCGTAACCTGATCCGTCTCGGGGTGGAGGAGGTATGGATCGTCTATCGCCGGACAAGGGCTGAAATGCCTGCGAACGAGGTTGAGATCGAGGCCGCTGAACATGAGGGGGTGAAATTCCAGTTCCTGGCCGCTCCGATGAAGGTTATCGGGGATGAAGAGGGCAATGCAACGCACCTGGAATACCAGAAAATGGAACTGGGTGAGCCGGATGCCAGCGGAAGGCGGCGTCCTGTGCCAATCGAAGGTTCCGAAACCCTTCTGGAAGTTGATACGCTCATCACAGCTATCGGTCAGAGACCGGATATGTTCTTTAAGGAGAAATCCAAACGCCTTGACCCGCTTGAAATTACCCGGTGGAATACCATTGATGCGAACCCGGAAACCCTTCAGTCAAGCATTCCCCATATCTTCACAGGCGGGGATTCCGCGACGGGCCCCTCCCTGGTGGTGGAAGCCATCGGAGGCGGAAGACGGGCCGCGAGATCCATCCATCAGTATCTCACGGAAAAGCCGGTCGCTCCTGTTAAGAAATCCCTGTTCAAGCGGCATATCCCCGGAACGATTTTTGATTCGGTGAAAGGCATTGAGAGAACGCCCCGGGCAGAGATGCCGGAGCTTACTGTGAAAGAACGCATCACTTCGTTTATCGAGGTGGATCAGGTACTCAGCGAGGAGGATGCGCAGAAAGAGGCGAATCGGTGTCTGTCCTGTTGTCGGATTTGTTATAATAAAGATGTTGGTTAGTTGGAAATAGAAGATCGCTGAGGAATGACGATAAAATCCCCGCAAAGTTTTTTGCGGGGATTTTTTTTGCGTTGTGTCACCAACACTTCGGAAGTCAGTTGAAGATGCTGAAAATTCGGTGTGACAAGGAGTGCAAAAATTAAGAGCGGTTTTTTATCTTCTCAGGATGCCGGATGTCATTTATATATTGACCCGATTTCAAAAAAATCATACAATACAATATATATCATTTAGTCATATCAGAAATATCATAACGGGAATTAAAATGAAAAAAGAATTTCTGCAAAAGGCAGAAGAAAACCTGAAAATCGCACAAATGTCTTTTGATACAAAATGTTATAATGCCTGTGCAAATCGCGCTTATTATGCAGCGTTTCAGGCGGCAATAGCCGCACTCACCGCTCAGGGATTGCAGAAAGGTAAAAATGACCATAAATGGGTTCAGGCCGAGTTTAACCGCAGACTGATTATAAGAAAAAAAATTTACCCTTCCGGACTGAAGACATATCTTTCGGATATGCAGCCGGTGAGAAACATCGCCGACTATTCTGAAGAGAATGTCAGCAGGAAGCTAGCCCGTAAGCAGCTTTCACGGGCATCAGAAATGGTTCGGATCATAGAAAAGGAGTTGAAGGATGAGGATAAACTTTAAACAACAGGAACTTATCGAAAGTTTCGTAGGAGCACTGAAAGAAAAATTTCCAGAAGTCAGATTTAAAGAAGTTACAGAAAGCCCTGAAGATCCGAATGACTTATGGGTGAACGTGACGAGGCCTGCGGATGATGACAGGATGATCGAACTTCTGGAGTTCAGCGGTGAAAAAACGACTGATATCCTGATGGATTACGGATATCATATTTCGGTTATGCCGACAGGCCGGTAATCGGACGTGTTAAAAAAAATGACTGAGGAGAATCAGAAAGGCAGGTTTTCCTCAAGTATTTTGTCAGGATGGGAACGAGAATTTCCCTGAAGCGGAAGGAATAGAGCAATTATCTTTCTCTGTCAATAACACATTTTGAAAGCTCCGTACCAATGGTCAACCACACCTCTCTGAGCTTGTCATTCCGCCGGATATCAAACATAATCGTGTTCCTGCCCCCGGATCTGACGTTTATCGAGGCGGATCAGGTACTCAGCGAGGAGGATGTGCAGAAAGAGGCGAACCGTTGTCTGTCCTGTTGTCGGATTTGTTATAATAAAGATGTCAGGTAGCGGATGTGATTGGTGGGAATTAAAAAAAGAACCTTTTACAAACCACTGATAAAAATGCTTATGAAATCCCCGCAAAATTGGTTTTTTGCGGGGATTTTTTACACGGACACAATTTATGAAGAGCCTTATGAGGAGGATTTCTCATGGTGATAAAACTGACCGATCATGTTACCCACTGTCACACAAACAATGAGGGTAATAAAATATTCAATATCATTAAGCCATTGATAGACAAAGGCAATAGGGTTGAAATATCTTTCAATGGCATAGACAGTATAACATCATCTTTTGTCAATTCCGCATTTATTGAATTGTTACAATATTTCAAATTCGGTTATATCAAATCAAAACTGAATTTTATCAGTA
>JAUCGG010000377.1 GCA_030378015.1 Desulfococcaceae bacterium HSG8 | reverse complement strand
CAAATATTTCAGCAGGTTCTCCATGATAGTTACTTTCATCGCAACTGCCGACTGCCGACTGACAACTGACGACTGCCGACTGACAACTGCCGACTGGCAACTGGCAACTGGCAACTGCCGACTGACAACTGCCGACTGACAACCTACAACCGACAACTGACAAATAAAATGCAACAACGTATTTTCACAGTCTCGGAACTGACCGGGGATATTAAAAATCTGCTGGAAAAAAATTTCCCGTTTATCTGGATTTCCGGGGAGATTTCCAATTTCCGGATACCGGTTTCCGGGCATTTTTATTTTACACTGAAGGATAAAAACGCGCAGATAAGCGCGGTTATGTTCCGGGGGCAGAATCAGAATCTGAAATTTGCTCCCCGGGACGGGATGCAGGTCACAGGCCTGGGAAGGATAGGTGTTTACGAACCCCAGGGAAAATACCAGTTCATATTCGAATACCTGGAACCCAGCGGCGTCGGGGCATTGCAGGTGGCTTTTGAGCAACTCAGAACCCGCCTTTCTGCCGAAGGGCTTTTTGATGACCGTCATAAAAAGCCGATTCCTTTCCTGCCCCGGAAAATCAGCATCATCACCTCACCGACCGGCGCTGTTATCCATGATATCCTGAAAATTGTCAGCAGGCGATTCCCTAATCTTCATATTGAGATTATCCCGGTCAGGGTCCAGGGAGACGGGGCAGAAAAGGAAATTGCTGCCGGTATCAGGCTCCTGAACGCACGCGGGGATTCGGATGCGGCTATCCTTGCCAGGGGCGGCGGGTCACTGGAAGACCTTTATGCTTTTAATTCAGAGGATGTTGCAAGGGCTGTTTTTGCTTCGGAAATCCCGATTATTTCAGCAGTGGGCCATGAGACAGATTTTACCATTGCTGATTTTGTTTCAGATCTCCGGGCCCCCACGCCCTCAGCGGCCGCGGAACTGGCTGTTCCTTTGAAAGACAGTCTTGTGCAGGGACACATCCGGCTTTCAAGGGATTTGAAAAACCGGTTTTACAAATTCCTTGAGCATCATCGTACCTTTTTAGATAAGCTTTCCCAACGGCTGGCTGATCCCAGGAGAAAAACAGAGGGATTAAGACTTAAAACAGATGATCTTACAAGCCGTCTTATCAGGATTTTCAAAAACAGCATTGCCCGGAAACGTGAACATCTTTCATGGCGGACTGACAGGTTGAATGCTTCAAATCCGACGGCTATCCTGGCCCGCGGGTACAGCATCACCAGGACAATTCCGGATGGTGTGATTGTCAGGAATAAGGGGGCTGTGAAAAAGGGGCAGGCTCTTGAAGTGATGCTTGCAAAAGGCTCGCTGATCTGCCGCGTGGAAGGCAGACAGGAGAATACAGGGAAATAAGATAATGCCAAGACAGACAAAACAGTCCTTTGAAAAGGCAATAAAAAAACTGGAAGATATTGTCCAGGAGCTTGAAACTGAAGACCTTCCGCTTGAAAAAGCAATGAAAAAATTTGAGGAAGGGATGCAGCTTTCAAAATTCTGCTCTGATAAACTGGATGAAACAGAGAGGAAGATTACGATTCTGCTGCAGAACCAGGATGGGACAATATCTGAAAGTCCTTTTCAGGGCGGGTAAGGAAGATTTCAGATTTACGATTTATGGCAATCGTAAATCTGAAATCGTAAATCGTAAATCGTATTAAGGATATCCGATATGATTCAGGTTCAAATCGTTATTTTTATCTTCGGCTTGTGCATCGGGAGTTTTCTGAATGTATGCATATGCCGGCTTCCGGAATCAAGATCAATTGTAACCCCGCGTTCCTCATGCCCAAGGTGCGGATACATGATTCCGTTTTATTATAATATTCCCCTGGTGAGCTATCTGATCCTGACAGGCCGCTGCCGCCAATGCCGCCTACCGATATCGTTTCGTTATCCGCTGGTTGAACTGATGAGCGGCCTGTTTGCGGTATGCGTTTTTCTCAGATTCGGTTTCA
>JAUCGG010000090.1 GCA_030378015.1 Desulfococcaceae bacterium HSG8 | reverse complement strand
CCTCCCCCCTTTTTTAAAGGGGGGCCGGGGGGGATTTCTGCCGCAACACCCTTTTTTAGTAACGTAAAATCCCCACGTCCCCCTTTTAAAAAGGGGGACGAACTTAAAAAGTGCGGGTTAAATTAATTGCATTCAACTCATAAATCCACTGAATTTTAAATAAGATAAAAACAAATTATATAAAAAAGTATCAGTAATACAAAAAAGTATTGACACCGGATGTGATATAATATATCCATCACCTCAAATAAACCGACCGGTCTGTCTATCTATCTATTTGAGGTGATCGGAAAAGTTTGTCGGTTCCGAGGCGTTTTTCGACCCTTAGATAAACCGACCGGTCTGTCTTATCGTCACAAAATGGATATAACACAATGGTTCTGAAAGAAAAAATTATACACGAATCCCTGAAATTATTTTCTTTAAAAGGATTTCTGAGTACCTCCCTCCATGATATCCTGAAAGCGGCAGATGTTTCAAAAGGAGGCTTCTACAACCACTTTGAAAGCAAAGAAGTTCTGTTTTTCGATGTCTTGGATGAAGCCCGGAGAATATGGCGGCAAAAAAACCTGGAAGGTTTGGATAGGATTGAAAAGCCAATCGGAAAAATCAGGAAGCTCCTGGAAAACTTCAGGGATAACTATTTGAAAGACTCGGAAAACTTCCCGGGCGGGTGTGTCTTTGTAACCCTTTCTGTTGAACTTAATGACCAGCGTCCCCATCTGTCCGATGAGATTAATAAAGGGTTCAAGGGCCTTAAAAACATGATCAGAAGGCTTTTGGACCAGGGAAAAGAATCCGGTGAATTGGGAGATCATGTCAATACCAACGCTGTAACCGAGATGATATTTGCCGGTCTGCTGGGGGCTTCCGTTATATATGGTGCGGAAAAATCGGGGAGCAGCCTGGATAAAACGATCAATTCCCTCATTGACTATATTGAAAAACTGACACCGGAAAAATCCTAAACAGGAGTGCAAAAACCCCGTTTTTGCAAAAATATGATTTTTGCACTCCTGCAAAAAAACTCATACTCAGATAATACATAAACTAAAATAAGGAGGAATCTTACAAATGGATTTTACTTTTACCGAAGAACAGGAGATGTTCAGGAAAGCAGCTCGCGAATTTGCAGAAACCAAAGTAGCCCCTGAAGTTCCGGCAATGGAAGAAACAGGACAAGTCAGTGATGCGGTTGTCAAAGCCCTGGGCGAAGCGGAAATGATGGCTCTCACCATTCCGGAGGAATATGGCGGACTCGGTCTGGGTTATACTGCCCGCCTTATTGCACTGGAGGAAATCGGCAGGGTCTCAGTGGCAACAGCCATGATGCTTCAGGTCTTTGCACTGGGCATTGAGCCGATTGTCAGATTCGCTAACGAAGATCAGAAAAAGAAATACCTGCCCGGCCTGGCAAAAGGGGAACGGCTGGCTACGGTAGGTGTAACCGAGGCTACCGGGGGTTCCGATCCCACAGGAGGGCGCACCACCTATAAAAAAGACGGTGATGATTATATCGTCACGGGCAGAAAATGCTTTATCACCAATTCTCATATTGCCAATACCATCAGTGTTCTGGCAAAGGATGAGGAAAACCCCAAAGCCTTCAGCATGTTCATCGTGGAAAAAGGAATGGACGGATTCAAAGCCACGCACGAGGAGCATAAAGTAGGCTTCAAAGGATGCAATACCGGTTCCCTGACGCTTGAAAATTGCCGGATTCCCAAGGAAAATCTTTTGGGTATCGAAGGAAAAGGGCTTAAGGTCAGCATGAGCGCAATCGGTGACGTGGGAAGAGGCGGAATGGTCGGCTGCGCTCTGGGATTGCTCACCGCATGTATGGAAGAATCTGTCAAATTTTCAAAAGAGCGGATTCTTTACGGAAAACCCATCAGTAACCTGCAAATGATTCAGAACAAGCTCGCGGAAATGAAAATAGATTTGGAAGCCGGGCGGCTTCTGGGATACCGTGCGGCCGCACTCCAGGATAAAGGCGTACCGTCAGCCAATGAATTCGCGGTTGCAAAATACTTCACCACAGAAGCGGCTCAGAAAGCAGCGAAAATAGCGGTTGACATTCATGGCGGTTATGGCTGCATGGAGGAATATGCAGTATCCCGATATTACAGGGACGCGGCTGTGCTTGGCCCATCCGCCGGAACATCCGACATCATGAAGGTGATCATTGCCCGCTGGCTTCTTGCATAATAAGCATTCATGACCAGCGAGGATTAATCAGGCTTCCGAGGTCTGAAAAGCTTCGGAAGTCCGAATGTATTGAGGGCGCATTCTACCTCAAAAAACATGAAAATTCTCGTTCCCAGGCTCTGCCTGGGAATGCGTTGCGGGAGGCTCTGCCTCCCATATCAGGACAATCGGCGATTCATATCAGAAGGCAGAGCCTTTTTATATGCGTTCCCAGGCAGAGCCTCACTGCCATTAAGTTAAGAGTCAGAGCGGCCTGATAATGAGGCATAACTTACTGAAATAGCATCTTCATCAGCGGGCTGCGTTCCTTAACTTAATGGCAGTGAGGCAGAGCCTGGGAACGAGTAATACTACTTTTTTCGGAGAATGCTCCCTGTATTGAGCGAATTGAGACGGAGGATAGATATAATGCTCAACATCGTTGTTTGCGCCAAGGCAGTGCCTGATCCCAAGGATGCCTGTAAAATAAAGATAGACCCCGCCACAAAAACTCTCATGCGGTGCGAAGTCCCGATGGTATTGAATCAGATGGATAAAAATGCAATGGAGGCTGCTATCCGGATGAAGGAACAGTCTGACGCGCGGATATCGGTGATCAGTATGGGACCCCCGCAGGCAGGTAACACAGTCAAAGAATGTCTGGCACTGGGAGCAGACCAGGGATTTTTGCTTTCCGATCCGGCATTCGGAGGAGCAGACGCTTATGCCACGGCATATACGCTTGCCAAAGGCATCGAAAAAATCGGGCCATTTGATGTGATACTTTGCGGAATGGCAAGCAGTGACGGCAGTACAGAATGGGTGGGGCCCCAGATCGCCACCTTTTTAGACATCCCTGTAGTTACTATGGTGAGAGAGATTGTCGAATGCGAGAAGGAATTGTGGAAGGTGAAGGCAAGCATGGGACACGGCTATCGCCTTATGGAAGTAAAACTTCCCGCAGTCTTTACCGTAACCAGGGAATTGAATCAGCCAAGAACACTCAGCTTTTCGGGAATTATCAAAGCCAGGAAAAAAGAAATTACCGAGTGGGGGCTGAATGACCTGGGAGAATCCGCGGAATCAGTCGGCTTAAAAGGCTCCCCCACGATTGTCTCAGATCTCAGAACCCAGGACAGCAAGCGGGAAGTTGAAATCATCGAAGGGACAAGAGAAGATAAAGCTGAACAACTTGTGCAGAAGCTGGCAGATGCGGGAGTGTTGGCGTAAAAAGTGATGCGTGATGCGTGAAACGTGAAACGTGATTATTGAGATACAATGTTATGCCCGTGAAATGCTCGCTTGGGATTGACAAATCCCAAGCATTTCCGGCGGATTTGCCAATCCCCGGGAGCGGTCCAGAATTATTTTACGCATCACGCATCACGCATCACGCATCACGCATCACGCATCACGCATCACGTTTCACATTTCACGTTTCACGCATCACGTTTCACGTTTCACGTTTCACGTTTCACGTTTCACGTTTCACGTTTCACGCATCAGAAAGGATAATTATGGAACATACATACGGACCTGTCTGGGTTATCGGAGAACAGGTAAACTGTCAGGTGGTTACTGTATCGCTCCAGCTTGTGGGGCGGGCGAGAACTCTGGCTGATGAACTGAATACATCTGTTGAAGTTGTTCTGCTGGGAAACCATATGACGGATGAACATGTTCAACCTTTGTTCGCCGCGGGTGCAGACAGAATATATATGGGGAATGACCCTGCCCTGGAATTATATCAGCCGGAGCTTTTTACTGAAATGATTGTAAAACTGGCGGGGGATCGCCGACCGGAGATCATGCTCATCGGTTCGACGTTCATGGGAAGAGAACTGGCGCCTCTGGTGGCAGCCAGGCTGGATACAGGCCTCACTGCTCACTGCATTGATCTGGTACTTGACAAGGATAAAATCCTGGAGCAGATCATCCCGGCATATGGCGGACTGATTTCAATTGTCTGCCCGGAAAAGCGGCCCCAGATGGCCACTGTTTCAAAAGGGGTTTTTCCGAAACCTGATCCTGACGAAACCAGAACAGGCGAAATTGTTATGCTGGATGTACCAACAGGGATGACGCAGCGGATAAATACTTTGGAGATCATTCGAGAGGAACCTGAGGGCGTATCCCTGGAATCAGCTCCGATTGTGGTTGCCGGCGGGGCAGGAGCCGGGGATATCGAAGGGTGGCAGAAAATCGAGGAACTGGCAAAAATACTGAATGCAGGCTTGGGTTCCACCCGTCCGGCTGTTGACGAAGGCTGGATCGAATTGGAGACAATGATCGGACAGAGCGGTAAAATGGTAAGCCCGGAACTTTATATCGGGGTAGGCTTGTCAGGCGAATTGCAGCATATGGTAGGAATTGTCGGTGCCCAGGTAATGGTTGCTGTTAATAATGATTCCAAAGCCCCTGTATTCGAACAGGTGGACTACGGCATCGTTGATGACTGCCGGGAATTTGTTCCTGTATTGATTGAGAAGATCAGGGAGCATCAGGAGAAACAATTGACCTGCTGAATTTTTTTAAATTACAAATAACAAATTCCAAATATAAGGCTTTAATTTTCGTTTCGGCCGGGTCAGCCCGCCATGCTCCCGCCGGATTGCCAAATCCGGCGGATGTGGCTCGGATTTGCCAATCCGAGCCGAGCCACATGGCCCGAACGAAGATCATTGCCCAAATAAATTACAAATCACAAAATCACAAATCATAATCTTATCTGGAATTTGGAGATTTATCTGGAATTTGAGATTTATCTGGAATTTGAGATTTATCTGGAATTTGAGATTTATCTGGAATTTGAGATTTATCTGGAATTTGAGATTTATCTGGAATTTGAGATTTATCTGGAATTTGAGATTTATCTGGAATTTGAAATTTATTCGAAATAAGGAGATTAAAATGGGGATAAAAACAAGAGATGATTATCTATCGGCTCTTCGGGAACTGCGGCCCAACATCTATAAATTCGGAGAACTGATCGAGGATGTCACGACCCATCCTGCAACAAAAAGGACAGTAGAAAGCCACGCTCTGGCTTATGATGCTGCCACTGATCCGAAACTGGCTGATATATACACGACCACTTCCGGATTTACCGGCGAAAATATCCTGCGATGGAATTCCATGATGCAGAGTTCGGATGATCTCATCGGCAATATGAAAGTCAAACGTCAGAATTATCGCCGTACCGGAAGTTGCACAGGCGGGGTCTGTGTTGGCTGGAATGCTCAGAATGTAATGTGGGCAATTACCCAGGAGATTGATAAGGAATGCGGCACGGATTACCAGGAGAGACTGAAAAAATGGATTCTGTCGGCTCAGAGCAGGGGGATAGCGGTGGCAGGTGCTCTGACGGATGCAAAAGGCAACCGAAGCCTCAAGCCTTTTCAGCAGCCTGATCCGGATACGACCCTCCGGATAACGGAAGTCAGGGACGACGGGATTGTGATCCGGGGAGCTAAGTTCATGATCTGCGGAACCGCGGCTTCACAAGAAATCTTTCTTTTGCCCGGGGGGATTTATGGCGAAGCGGATCAGGATTATGCAGTTGCCTGTGTCGTTCCGCGGGATATCCAGGGACTGACGATTGTTGAAGCCAGCCATCCGAGTGACCGGCGGGAACTTGAAGATACCGCGGACGTTGAAGTTCCTGATACGGGGATTACCCAGGGCTTCCTGCTGTTCGAAGATGTTTTTGTCCCTAAAGACCGGGTATTTATGTGCAAGGAATTCAAATACACCGGCAAGGTGATCCAGTATTTCACTGCGAACTATCGGTCATGTATCGGGGCCTGCGTATCCGGGCAGGGAGATGTCATGATCGGAGCTTCCATCCTGATGGCCCGTGCAAACGGGCTCTCCGCAAAAACATTCATGAACAAGCTGGTTGACATGTCGGTCAATAATCAGATTACTTACGGATTGGGAGCAGGAGCCTGTGCCATAGGTTTTGCCCATCCTTCAGGATCATTTTTTGCCGACCCCCTGACCGCTCACACCAACAAGGTGATGGTTGCCACACTGCCTTACGAAGTCAAACGTCTCACACAGGAAATCGGCGGCGGCATTGTCGAAACCGGTTGTATGCCTTCATACAAGGATTTTACGAATCCCACATACGGGCATCTGCTGCAGAAATATCTGAAAGCCGGAGACTGCTCTGCTGAATCCCGCTTTAAAGCAGCCCGTCTGTCCGAATGGCTTACAATAGGAGCGGGCGTACCAGGCTGTATGCACGGAGGCGGCTCACCTGACGGAGCGAAACTGGTTGTCAGATTTACAACGCCGATGGAGGAATATGCTGAATACGCCAGGAAAATCATGGATATCCCGGAAGATATATCCGAACCGCAGAAGCCGAAGAAGTAGGGTGGGATGCATTGCCCCGGAGGGGCAGGGTTAACATAGCCCCGGATTTTAATCCGGGGGCAGGGCAGATAACGGTTCAGCCCCGGAGGGGCGATGTAGTTTGCAGACGTATCAGATTTCGGGTATCCGACAGCGTCCGGGGGCGCGTCACCCCATTCCTTGGGATTAAAATCCCAAGCTACGTCACCCTGCCCCTCCGGGGCAATGCCAGGAAAATACCCATTAGGCAGGGTTAACATAGCCCGGGATTTAAATCTTGGGATTAAAATCCCAAGCTACGTCACCCTGCCCCTCCGGGGCAATGCCAGGAAAATACCCATTAGGCAGGGTTAACATAGCCCGGGATTTAAATCTTGGGATTAAAATCCCAAGCTACGTCACCCTGCCCCTCCGGGGCAACGCCAGGAAAATACCCCGTAGGCAGGGTTAACATAGCCCGGGATTTCAATCCCGGGGCGATTGGGATTAAAATCCCAAGCTACGTTACCCTGCCCCTCCGGGGCAATGCCAGGAAAATACCCATTAGGCAGGGTTAACATAGCCCGGGATTTCAATCCGGGGGCTTGGGATTAAAATCCCAAGCTACGTTACCCTGCCCCTCCGGGGCAATGCCAGGAAAATACCCATTAGGCAGGGTTAACATAGCCCGGGATTTCAATCCCCGGTTCAAATCTTCTTCAATTAAAACTCAATGAAAGGAGCGAAAGGGTAACATATGACTGAATATCGTAAATACTGGGATGAAGAAACAGAGACGATGCCCAGGGAAAAAATCAGGGAATTTCAACTCTCCAAGATGAAAGAGATGATCGAACTGACTTACACCAAGTCTCCGTACTATAAAAAGCTCTTTGACGAGGCAGGCGTCGGCCCCTCTGATCTGAAGCATCTGGATGATCTGAAGAAATTCCCCAGCATTGACAAAAAAGATCTCCGGAGCAGGCAGCAGGCCGCGCCGGACTTCGGCGATCTGATCTGCGCTCCGGAGGAAGATTTTGTATATCTGAGCGCGTCCAGCGGGTCAACCGGCGTTCCCACAGCGTCTCCTTTTACTGCACAGGATTTTGAAGATTTCCAGGATTTCCAGGCCCGTCTGTTCTGGTCTTCCGGCATGAGACCTAATGACCGGTATTGTCATGCCTTGAATTTTACCCTGTTTGTCGGTGGGCCGGATGTCATCGGTGCGATGAAAGTCGGAGCGCTCACCATATGGGGAGGAGCGATTCCTTCTGACAGGCTGTTGTCCATCCTGAAAACTTGGAGGGCAACCATTACGTGGACAACCCCGTCTTACGCGTGGTTCCTGGGAGAGACAGCAAAAGAGAACGGCATAGACCCTGCAAAGGAATTTGCCATTAAAAAGATCTTCGTTGCGGGTGAACCAGGAGGCTCAATCCCGGAAACCAAGAAAAATATTGAAGCCCTGTGGGGCGCGGATGTTTATGATTATTATGGTCTGTCTGATATTTTCGGAGCCTGCGCGGGTATGTGCGAAGCCAAGGACGGGTTGCACTGGGCCGAAGACCATATCTACATCGAAGTTGTTGATCCTGATACCGGGGAAGAAGTCCCCGAAGGAGAACGCGGCGAGCTTATCCTCACTTCCATTAAAAAAGTTGCCCGTCCCCTGATCCGTTTCCGTACCGGTGATATCGTATCTTATACAACCGAGCCGTGCAGTTGCGGACGTACCCATCTTCGTCTCCACGGAATCCACGGCAGACTTGATGATATGATGATCATCAAAGGCGTCAATGTCTTCCCCAGTGATATTGAAACCATTGTCCGGGATAACGAAAACCTTACCGGTGAATACGTGTGCGTCATCACCGAAGAAAAGCATATGGCGGTGCTGACGGTTGAGGTGGAGAAAACCGATGGTTTCCAGGGAGATACTGATGCCCTGGCCTCGGAAATCCAGACCGAATGCCAGAAGATTGTGGGTATCCGGCCCAAAATAAAGCTCCTTGAAGCAAAATCCCTGACCCGTGCCACTCATAAGGCCAAGCGTGTGAGGGATGAAAGGAAGAAAGCGTGAAACGTGAAACGTGATGCGTAATGCGTAATGCGTGATGCGTGATGCGTGATGCGTGATGCGTGAAACGTGAAACGTGAAACGTGAAACGTGAAACGTGATGCGTAATGCGTAATGCGTAATGCGTAAAACGTGAAACGTGAAACGTGAAACGTGATGCGTGAAACATGAAGTCAAATCACTCATGCTTGTTGTTCAGCAGATCAAAAAATTTTTGCAAGCAGTGGATTCCGGGTTAAAATCGGAAGATATTCATCTTCCGATTTTCCTCGGAATGACCTTCCCCTTTTTTAAAGGGGCCGGGATTTTTATCATAGACTTTTCGATCTGCTGATACTTATACTCTTACATCTCGACAATCAGGTCTCATGCCCGGATCTGATCATCGGGTGAATCTGGAAAAGGAGAAATTCGACATGGCAATGACTCGTGAAAATGGTCAGGAACAGCCATATGCAGGTGGGAAATTGAAATTCCGATTTCCCTTTGTTCACTATCGGATTGAATATCAGGATTTTGTCCAGGGAGCCATTCTGAGCTGCGTACCTCTTGGTATTACCGCGGCAATGGTCAAGGTGCTGGATATCCCGATTGAAGTAGCCGTTCTCATGGTGGTTATCAATAATTTTCTCTATCTGCTTCATACTTCATTCGGAGACCCCTCTGTTGCCGGATGGATCACGGCAGGTATTCCCCTTTATATTTCCTATCTTACCGGGTTCGAGGCGGGCCCGGATCGGATAAAGGCACTGATTGCGCTTCAGGTTCTGGTAGGGCTGATCTTCCTTGTGCTGGGATTGACGGGGATTACAAGGTATGTGATAAAACATTTTCCCATTTCCATGCGGGCAGGCATTCTTCTGGGAGCCGGATTCGCATCCCTGATGCGGATATTTGACCCGGGGCAGCCCTTTATCGGCAAAATGCCTGTGGCTTTCCTGGTCGCGGGTTTCCTGAGTTTCTTCGTGCTGTTTTCTCACCGCGCATTGGCATTCAGGGCTAAATACGGATGGTTTGCCTGGATTGCCAGCTTCGGAATCGCCCCCGGATTTGTAGCCGGTTATATCGTCGGACTGTTCACAGGTGAGATCAAACCGCCTACAGGAATGTTTGACCATTTTGTTATTCAGGCACCTGTGGGAGAGATGCTGGAATCCTTCAGCGCAATCGGTTTGGGGATGCCTTCGGCCGGCATGTGGGGCGCTGCGATTTCCCTCGCGATTGTCGCGTATGTCCTTGCCTTTGGTGATATCCTGGTGCTGGAGGCTCTGATTGACGATTCCAACAAGGCACGGCCCGACGAGAAGATATCGTTTGATGTATCCCGCAATCATATTATCACAGCGATTCGTAATATTGTCGAGGGAATACATATGCCGTATCTCCCGCTCTGCGGTCCCCAGTGGACAGGCGGGCAGGCCCTGGTCGTCAACCGTTACAAACATGCTACGCCGGATCAGGAACCCTCATATTGGGGAGGGGCCACCTCCATCTTCTGGGGGATGAGCATCGCAATGGTATTCCATCCCTGGGTTCAACTGATCCTGCCCGCCAAGATGATCGGTTTTGGTCTGACTCTTCTCATCCAGGGATATCTCTGTGTGTATATTGCCTTTGCCATGTGCCAGGACAACGTCCAGCGCGGTATTGCCGGAGTCATGGGAGCGGTGCTGGTATCGGCGAATTACGTCAAACTCTGGGGCAGTCCTTTCTGGTCGGGTCCCACAATGTCGCTTATAATCGGTGCGATTCTATTCTTTAGTCTGGAATATAAATCCGGAAAAGATGAGAAAGCCGAGGCTTAAATTTACCCTGCGGAGTGCAAAGCTTGCTTTGCGAATGTTTCTTGATAAAAGCTGAAAAGTAGTTCACATTTTTTCCGGCTGTAGAACAATTTTTCAAATTGTTTGAAACAATTTGAAAAATTGTTCTACATTCAGCAGATCGAAAATTTTCCGATAAACCTTTGTGAACAGCGGATTCCGGGAAAAATCGGAAACGGATGTTTTCCGGTTTTAACCCGGAATCCACTGTTTGCGAAAGTTTTCGATCTACTGACATTAAAGTGACAAATGAAGAATGCCGTTTCTTGCTTGCTATTGCAAATTACACACAAAGCAAGCTTTGTACTCCGCTGGATTTATAGAAATAAGAACTAAGGAAAGAAAAACTGATGTGGAAGCAGGAAGCTAAAAAAAATCTGATGTTTCTTCTCAAAGTCGGCATTCCCTACACCGTGGCGGGGATGATCATCGTCTTTCTCGGAATTTACATCTTAAAACGCTCTTTTGCAGGAAGTGAATATCTCACCGCCATACTTTTTTTATGGCTTGCCTTTTTCTGGTTCGTTTATCAGCCATTCTTCAGGAAGAAAATCATATCGGCCAAAAAACAATTAAGAGGTTGATTTTCTTATTGCTCAACCCCATCTTTTTCCTGTGAACTTCAATGGTTCTTGAGGATAAATTCATCATAATAAAACCGATCTGTTGCCCCTGCTGCTCGGTTCGGATTGACAAATCTGAACCATGTAAGGTGCGGGGGATTTGCCAATTCCCCGCGAGCATCATAGATCATAATAAAACCGATCTGTTGCCCCTGCTGCTCGGTTCGGATTGACAAATCCGAACCATGTAAGGTGCGGGGGATTTGCCAATCCCCCGCGAGCATCATACATCATAATAAAACCGATCTGTTGCCCCTGCTGCTCGGTTCGGATTGACAAATCCGAACCATGTAAGGTGCAGGGGATTTGCCAATCCCCCGCGAGCATCATACATCATAATAAAACCGATCTGTTGCCCCTGCTGCTCGGTTCGGATTGACAAATCCGAACCATCTAAGGTGCAGGGGATTTGCCAATCCCCCGCGAGCATCATAATAAAACCGATCTGTTTGCCCCCTGTTGCTCGGTTCGGATTGACAAATCCGAACCATGTAAGGTGCGGGGGATTTGCCAATCCCGCGAGCATCATACATTATAATAAAATCCCCCCTTTACGAAAGGGGAGTCGCGTTTATATTATAAGTTCATCTGCCAGTACACCTATAAATAAAAACAAAGAAATCAGACTGTTGATATGAAAAAATGCAATATTGATATGGGTCAGATCATCCGGTCTGACCAGCCAGTGTTCGGCAACAAACAAAAGCCCGATAAGGAAAACCGTGCATAAGTAAATTATATGCATATTAAAAGCAAAGAAAAACAGGATAAATGAACCAAAGGAGCAACAGTGCAGCACCCGTGCAATCAGAAGGGCTTCTCGGATGCCGAACCGTGCAGGTATTGAGAACAGCCCCTCTTTTTTATCAAAATCCGTATCCTGACATGCATATAGAATGTCAAACCCGGCAATATATGTCATCAGCCCTGAACACAGGAAAAGGATCGGCCATGAAAAAGTTTTCGCAATTGCCAGCCACGCTCCCAGGGGTGCAAGAGAAATCGCAAAACCGAGGTACAGATGGGCAAGCCAGGTAAACCGTTTGGTGTATGAATAGAAAAAAAGTATCACAAGAACCGGAAAAGACAGATAAAAACACATTTTGCCGAGCATGGCTGCTGCAAATATGAACAGACCTGAAGACAGGAATACAAACAGCCTTGCGGAATTTACTGAGAGCTTGCCCGCGGGGATTTCGCGATTCGAGGTACGGGGGTTCTTAGCGTCAATTCGGGCATCCGCGATCCGATTGAACCCCATAGCAGCAGAGCGCGCTCCGACCATAGCAAGGAGAATCCATAAAATATCTGCTATATATATAGGATACCGGCGATGGGCAAGAACCACTGCTGAAAGCGCGAAGGGCAGTGCAAACAACGTATGACTGAATTTTATCATCCTGCCATAAACCAGAATACGGTCTGTAATACCTGATGGGATACTTAGCTTCATTTGTTTTTTTGGATCCTTGTCTTCAGATTTCAGATAAAAAGTCCGAAATCTTTATCTGATGATTCACTTTATGTCAATATCAATGATCCTTGTAGTTTTAACCGCAAAATGTTGAACTCCGCTATAAATAAGCAATCAACCTGATTTGAAGCCATCCTGCCAAAGCTGCCCTGTTTTTTTCAATAATTATATTTTCAGATAAATATCCCTGTTTTTATTTCAAAATAATACTTGCCCCCGAACCGGCCGGGAAAAAGTCTTGAACAAGGAAAAGTAAGTTTATATAGTTGCCTTTTTAGTCAGGACTCCTTTTCGGAGTTCCTTAGAATTACTCTACAGTCATAAGTTCTCTGAAGCCGCTGTTCTGAGTCCCCCTTTTTTAAAGGGGGATTCAGGGGGATTTCAGTAGGTCGGGGAAATCCCCCCCTTTAAAAAAGGGGGGAGTTTCCCGGTGAGTTATTTCAGCTATTTATGAGAACTTACGACTCACGAGGAATTAGAACACCCGAAAATAATATACCGCGTATGCGGTCTTCCAAGGACACGGATAAACACGGATTTTATTGCATAAATGATTCGTATATATCCGTCCGTATCCTGTGACCGGAAAATAAGCCCGGGTTTAATTACTGAAAATAATCCGTGTGCATCCGTGTTAATCCGTGTCCTAAAAACCGCGGGTGAGTTATTTTTCGGAGTTCTTTATTACCCACAGATGAAATTTTCTTAAAAAAGGGCCTTGATCTTCGTTCAGTTCGTTCAGTTCGGATTTGTCAATCCGAGCAAAGCAAAGATCAGTGCGAAAAAGGATTTGAAATGGAAATAAAAGTTGTTCGAAAAGTGCTTGATGTCAATGATACAATGGCGACACAGAACCGAAAGCTGTTTGCAGAAAAAGGCATTTTTGTCCTGAATATGATGAGTTCCCCGGGGTCAGGCAAGACCACTGTGCTGGAAAAAACCCTTGCCCGGATCATGTCGGAAATCCCGAGTGCGGTGATTGTGGGAGATATCTGCACCACCAATGACGCGGATCGTCTTTCCAAAACCGGGGCACCTGTGGTACAGGTCAATACGGATGAATTCGGCGGTGACTGCCATCTTGCCGCACATGTCATCAGAAATGCTGCTGAAAATCTTGATCTGGATGCCATTGATCTGCTGATAGTGGAAAATGTCGGAAACCTGGTATGCCCTGCCGAGTTCGACATCGGCGAGGATGCCCGTGCAGTGGTTCTCAGCGTGACCGAAGGTGAGGATAAACCATTGAAATATCCCCTGATGTTCCGGGTATGCGATGCTGCGATTTTAAATAAAACAGATTTGCTTCCCTACTTGGATTATCATATTGAAACAACAGCTAAAAATATCCGACAGATCCATGCGGATATACCTGTTTTCGAACTGTCAGCAAAGACGGAAGACGGGATCGAACCCTGGATTGACTGGCTGAAGCAGCAGGTAAAGCAAAAATAACGCGGAAATGCCCCGGAGGGGCATGGTGACGTAGCTTGGGATTTTAATCCCAAGATATTGTAACGCGTCCCGGATCCTTGGGATTAAAATTCCAAGCTACGATACTCTGCCCCTCCGGGGCATTGTCTCCGATAATAGTACATCAGGACTTGAATAATGCCCCGGAGGGGCATGGTGATGTAGCTTGGGATTTTAATCCCAAGCTATTGTAACGCGTCCCGGATCCTTGGGATTAAAATCCCAAGCTACGATACTCTGCCCTCCGGGGCATTGTCTCCGATAATAGTACATCAGGACTTGAATAATGCCCCGGAGGGGCATGGTGACGTAGCTTGGGATTTTAATCCCAAGCTATGGTATTTAATATGTCAGCAAACGACACCTCCGGGCACAATATAACATATCACAATCTTGGGATTAAAATCCCAAGCTACGATACTCTGCCCTCCGGGGCATTGCCTCCGATAATAGTACATCTACATCAGGACTTTAATATGTCAGTTAAAAAAGGGCAAACCTTTGAGATTGAAATTACAGATATCGCTTTTGGCGGAAAAGGGCTTGCACGTATAGACGGGCTTGCTGTTTTTGTTGATCAGGCCGTGCCTTCGGACCATGTGAAGATTCGTATCACAAAAAAGAAGAAGAACTATGCCGAGGCCCGTGTTCTCGAACTGATCAAGCCTTCTCCCCTGAGGACTGATCCGCCATGCAGATACAGCGGGCACTGCGGCGGATGCAAATGGCAGTTCCTGGGCTATGAAAAACAACTGCATTACAAACAGCAGCATGTGGCAGAATCCCTTGAGCATATCGGGGGAATACAAGGTGTTCTCGTTCATCCGACAATTCCTTCGGAACGCATATTCGGTTACAGGAACAAAATGGAGTTCTCCTGTTCTGACCGGAGATGGCTCCTGCCTGAGGAGATGGACAAACCGGATGCAGACAGGGATTTAGCGCTCGGACTCCACGTCCCCGGGACCTTCTGGAAGGTGCTTGATACAGAGAAATGTCTGCTCCAGCCTGATCTTGGCAATTCTATTCTCGAAGATGTCAGACAATTTATAAAACATTCTGATGCGCTGGTTTACAGCCTCCGTACCAATATCGGATTCTGGCGGTTTCTCATGCTGAGACATTCTGCTGCACATGATCAGTGGATGGTGAATATCGTTACAGCTTCAGAGAACCGGCCCACTGTACAACCCCTTGCTGACCTGCTGACGGAGAAATATCCCGGGATTGTTTCCGTGGTAAACAACATCACGTCGCGCAAAGCTGGCATTGCCATCGGTGAATATGAGATACTGCTTGCCGGTGAATCTGTACTGAAAGATAAAATCCGGAATTTTGATTTTGAAATATCGGCAAACTCTTTTTTCCAGACAAATACCCTCGGGGCAGAGCGGTTGTATGAAACCGTAAAAAAATACGCGGGCCTTACCGGCGGGGAAACCGTTGTTGATCTTTACAGCGGCACAGGGACGATTCCCTTATATCTTTCAGACTCGGCAAAAACATTAATCGGCATGGAAATCATCGAAAGCGCGGTGGCAGATGCTGAAAAGAACTGCCGTATCAACGGCGTTACAAACTGCCGTTTTATCCTGGGAGATATAAAGGACTGTTTTTCACAGCTTACAGTCCGGCCCGATGTGATGATCATAGACCCCCCGAGGGTCGGTATGCATAAGGATGTTGTGAAGCAGGTTTTACAGATGGCTCCCGAACGCATTGTCTATGTTTCCTGTAATCCTGCAACCCTGGCAAGAGACCTTGACATGATGAAAGACTGCTATCATGTTTCAGAAGTCCAGCCAGTGGATATGTTTCCTCATACATATCATATAGAATCTGTGGCAAGGCTTGTGCGTGATGCGTGATACGTGATGGGTGATGCGTGATGGGTGATGGGTGATGCGTGATACGTAATGTGGTCAACCAGGGTGCTGCTCGGTTCGGATTGACAAATCCGAAGCATGTGAGGTGCGGGGGATTTGACAATCCCCCGCGAGCAACCAGGGTGTTGCTCGGTTCGGATTGACAAATCCGAAGCATGTGAGGTGCGGGGGATTTATCAATCCGAACCATGAGAGGTGCGGGGATTTGCCAATCCCCCCGCGAGCAACCAGGGTGCTGCTCGGTTCGGATTGACAAATCCGAAGCATGTGAGGTGCGGGGGATTTGCCAATCCCCCGCGAGCAACCAGGTGTTGCTCGGTTCGGATTGGCAAATCCGAAGCATGTGAGGTGCGGGGGATTTGGCAATCCCCCGCGAGCAACCAGGGTGTTGCTCGGTTCGGATTGGCAAATCCGAAGCATGTGAGGTGCGGGGGATTTGCCAATCCCCCGCGAGCATCCAGGGTGTTGCTCGGTTCGGATTGGCAAATCCGAAGCATGTGAGATGCGGGGGATTTGCCAATCCCCCGCGAGCAACCAAGGTGTTGCTCGGTTCGGATTGGCAAATCCGAAGCATGTGAGATGCGGGGGATTTGCCAATCCCCCGCGAGCAATCAGGTGTTGCTCGGTTCGGATTGGCAAATCCGAGCCATGTGAGGTGCGGGGGATTTGCCAATCCCCCGCGAGCAATCAGGGTGTTGCTCGGTTCGGATTGACAAATCCGAAGCATGTGAGGTGCGGGGGATTTGACAATCCCCCGCGAGCAACCAGGGTGTTGCTCGGTTCGGAATGGCAAATCCGAAGCATGTGAGGTGCGGGGGATTTGCCAATCCCCCGCGAGCATCCAGGGTGTTGCTCGGTTCGGATTGGCAAATCCGAAGCATGCTAAGAGCGGGGAATTTGGCAATCCCCCGCGAGCAACCAGGGTGTTGCTCGGTTCGGATTGACAAATCCGAACCCTGTGAGGTGCGGGGGATTTGCCAATCCCCCGCGAGCAACTAGGGCGTTGCTCGGTTCGGATTGGCAAATCCGAAGCATGTGAGGTGCGGGGGATTTGGCAATCCCCCGCGAGCATCATGTAGAACAATTTTGTAAATTGTTTCACGGGCGGGGGATTTGCCAATCCCCCGCGAGCAATCAGGGGCCGTGAGCTGCAGATGTTCGTTATATGGGAGCCTCGGCCGCGGAAGTGGCAAGGATCGCGGGTGAACTTCTTGAGTTAGTTAATAAATTCAAAGTAGAATGACGATGAATGATGAGTTATCTCGGTTTATCTGATTTGTGATGACAAAGGTAAGGAGCTATGTTCATGAAATGGACAAAGGAAGCGGATGAAGCTGTATCCCGCGTGCCGTTTTTTGTACGGAGACGGGTACGAAAACGTGTTGAGGAAGAGGCTCGCCGTTCTGGTGCGAAAGAAGTATCCCCGGAGCATGTACGTTCCTGTCAGCAGAAATTCCTCAAAAATATGGAGTCAGAAGTCCGCGGGTACCGCATTGAAACCTGTTTCGGTCCCGGGGGATGTAAGAACCGGGCTGTCGAGGATGCTGACTTGGTTCAGCGGCTGGAGAGGCTTGTTTCCGGAAAAGATCTCAAGGCTTTTCTGAAGGAAAGGGTTAACGGACCTTTAAAAATACACCATGAATTCTGCATTGTGATATCTGATTGTCCCAATGCATGCTCTCGGCCGCAGATCTCGGATGTCGGGATTATCGGGGCATGGAAACCCCGGACCACGGATGATGAATGCAGTGAATGCGCCGCATGTCTTGAATCCTGCCGGGAAGAAGCGATTGTGTTGGCGGAAGGTTCTCCGATTGTTGATGAAGACAGGTGCCTTTTCTGCGGCCAGTGCATCCGGGTCTGTCCCACCGGAAGCATCAGGGAAGCGGAACGAGGCTATCGTTTGCTCCTCGGCGGAAAACTCGGCAGACATCCCCAATTGGGAAAAGAACTTCCCGGCATATATCCTGCGGATAAAGTGCTGGAACTCATTGATCATTCCCTGCATCATTTTATGAAGCATAATGAAAAAGGAGAACGGTTTGGCGATATCCTGAACCGGACCGGGTTTCCAGCCGATATAATTCATGGGTGTCAGTAAAATTTCCCGGCCCCTTTGAAAAAGGGGAGAAAAACGTCCCCTTTTTAAAGGGCCGGGGATTTCTCAGATGACAAAACACCAAAGATAAAACACCTATTTTCTCAAAGGAGGTACTATCGTGAGTATTCCCGGGAATCTTCTGACAACTGCTATGGCTGTCATGCCCCATAAAGATGTGGACCGTGCTTTTGAAACTGCATTATCTCTTGATATTCCCTTTTGGCCCCAGTTACCTCTTCTCAACTATTACGAGGACATGTATGTCCAAGCCGCGGAACATTTTCCGGGCATCTTGCTGGATTTGGAAAACCGCACTATCCGATTCTCCATGGAAAAGTTTGCCGTGGAACTGGAAGAAGCTATGAACCGTTTTCAGGAGCCGGATTACCTGGATATCAGTCCGACGTATTCACAGGTCTATCATCGTTTCCTGGAAACAGATTTTTCAGACCGCCCCGCCATCAGGGGACAGCTTGAAGGGCCAGTCAGCTTTGGTTTCAATGTCCCGGATCAGGATGACCGGCCTATTCTTTTTAATGATACGGTGCGGCCTTTTATGCTGGAATTTATGGCACAACGGGTCAATGTCCAGTTGAGACGTCTGAAAAAACTGAATCCCAATGCCTTCATGTTTGTGGATGAGCCTGGACTGCAATACATTTTCAGCGCGATGTCAGGTTACAATGATGTTACAGCAAAGGGGGACATGGAAAGCTTTTTCTCACAGATCGAACGCCCCCGGGGTGTGCATCTGTGCGGTAATCCGGACTGGGGATTTCTCCTGAATCTGGATATGGATGTCTTATCTATGGACGTCTATTCCAATGGGGAAATCATTGCTTCCTACCACAATGATATCAGAAACTTCCTTGATCGGGGCGGGGTGCTGGTCTGGGGAATTGTGCCTACGAATTTTGAACCTTTCGAGAATGAAAGCATCGAAGCCCTGGAAAAACGGCTTACCAAGCTCTGGGACACCCTGTCGGCAAAAGGTATTGACCGGGACTTCCTGCTTTCAAGGAGCCTGCTTTCCCCCGCGACCTGCTGCCTGGTCAATCCCGACGGCGAAACCACTGTGGAAAAGGCGTTTCATACCATCAGGACGCTTTCAGAGCGGCTGAGGGAGCGGTACGGTCTGACATAAACAAAAACCTTTGCACGGATCGGATTGAGCCATAAACGCCGCCAAAAATTAAGACAAATCGTCAACCTGCAAGAGCATCTCCTTAATTTCCTGATTCGCGGTTCCGCGTTCAGGCGGTTGCCGAAGGCGGAACCGCGAACCGGGAATGTCAGTTGCCTTTATTTGGGATTTATTTGAGATTTGGTGCTTATAACGGATTTTGGGGATGGTATTTTTGTCCCGGAGGGACATCTGAGAATAGCCCGGCAATTCATTGCCGGGTAAGAGAGATGAACATCTCCCGGAGTCCCGCAGGGACGACTGAATCAGTCGTCCCTGCGGGACTCTCCGACAGGCTGTGCAGCCCGGCAATGAATTGCCGGGCTATTTTCGGATGTCCTTCCGGGACAGGAAAGTGCCGGGAAAGTGCCTCCCCAAAATCCGTTATAATCAGAAGATAGAAACCAAAGACTGCAATGCGGCTGTGCCAGTCGGCGTGAACAGCCACGCGAATGCACCGCAGTTCAGCAAAACCGTTACCCAGAAAACTGAGCGGAAAGATTTTTTCTGGGATTTGTGGCGCAGCTTTTGCTGGGCGATGAGTGCTCCGGGCCAGCCCCCGACCAGAGACAGCAAGTGCAGAGTGCTTTCCGGGGTTCGCCAGGCTCCTTTCTCGGCTGCTGATTTGTCTGCTGCGTAAATTATGAAAGTGATAAGGCTGACTATCATATAAATGGCGAGAATCAGGGGATGTATTCTGGCTGCAAGAACAGAAACACCTACGATGATCAGAAATAAAACAGCCCCGATGACAGACAGTGAAACATTACTCCGTTTTGTCTTTTTTTTCAATTCAGATCAGTCTCCCAGACGGAGTCAGGTGTAATTAAAGTGTCAGGTGAGCACTCCTCGTTCCCGAACTCCGTCTGGGAACGCAATTGCAGACAAAACTCCGTTTTGCATGGCAGACAGAGTTTGCCCGGCAGATGTGTTCCCAAACGGAGTTTGGGAACAAGGACTGACACTTTTAA
The DNA here is from genome assembly GCA_030378015.1 of Desulfococcaceae bacterium HSG8. Taxonomy (GTDB): domain Bacteria; phylum Desulfobacterota; class Desulfobacteria; order Desulfobacterales; family 4be13; genus JAUCGG01. Next base: position 1,107 of record JAUCGG010000090.1, on the reverse strand, counting down.
TTACACCCGACGGAGTCAGTTGTCAGTGGCCCGTTGTCCGTTGCAACTGACAGAAATTTTCCGAACGCGAAGTGCAAAGCTTGCTTTGTTATTTCCGCCGGAACAAAGCAAGCTTTGCACTCCGCTGAATTTAACCCGGGTATAGCGTTGCAGTTTTTTTTAACCGATAATGCCACAAAGACACGAAGCCACAAAGAAACACAAAGAACCTTCGTGAGACTTCGTGCCTTTGTGCCTTCGTGGCATTATAAGTTTAACCGAAAAGTTATGTGTTCTGTTTTCATAAAAGTGAACACTTCCGTTTATCACGGAAATGTGTGGGAATGGTGCCAGGATCGGTGATTCTTATCCCAATTCATATGGACAATCAGCATATAATCTGATATCCGTATCGGGATTTGTCACTGATCATCATTATGGGAGCTTAAAGGCTCTACCAGTTTCTTCCGGCAATTTCTTGCTGATTGTTTTTTTTGTTCATAACCTTTCTCCTTGTTTGTATTATATAATAAACGCCATGTGCAACTTTTTTTAATAATGCCACAAAGACACGAAGAAACAAAGAAACACAAAGAACCTTCGTGAAACTTCGCGCCTTTGTGCCTTCGTGGCATTATGCACATGCGTATAATAACGAAAAGCACTGCATACCGGGTTTACAGTACCCTGCTTTCTTACAATCGCCTCTTTTGTCACTTATAGCAAAACATTTCCTGTTTGACAAGGGGGGAATTAAAAGTTAAAAGTTTAAGTTAAAAGTGTTGGGTAAAGCCGCCGTCGCTCTTTCGGAGCGAAACTCCGGTTTCAGGCCTGATCTTCGTTTCGGCCATTTGTCTGAACCCGGATTTTCAGAATTAAAGGATAAACAGGATTTACAGCATATTATCCTTTACCGTGAAAATATATTTTCAAGTAGGGTGGGGCTTGCCCCATATGCATAAAGCTAAGAAAAAAAATAATTAACTTCTTGACTTTTAAGGATAATTTGCTATAATACCGGAAATGTGAGAGCATATCCTGATTTATCATTATTAAAGGTGCCCGGTCCGACGGAATTTCTGCCGGGGTATATTCTTTATATTATATTGTAACAAGCTGACCGGACCG
>JAUCGG010000376.1 GCA_030378015.1 Desulfococcaceae bacterium HSG8 | reverse complement strand
AATCCGTTTCTCATATAAAATTTCTGCCGCATTTGTCCTTACTATCACAAAGTTTTTACAATCTCAAACAGTTTTAAACATATTACACAGGAATTCGGAATATGTTACACAGCAAGAATCATGCCAGTAAATAAAAATTCTGTTCAACATACTGATAATTCATCTTAAAAATAATTCCGGGAAGCTCAAGTCGGTTGCAGATATGAAAGCCATTTGTGATCTGCTCCGGCCCCTTTACGAAAGGGGAGCAATTTACAAGTCGTTGTACTACATAATCCCTTTCCCCCTGTCCAGACTCCGATACTGAACTGCCTCGGATATGTGATTCATCCGGATATCGGATATACCCTCAAGGTCTGCAATGGTTCGCGAAATTTTCAATATGCGGTTATACGCGCGGGCAGACAATCCCAGTTTGTCCACTGCTGTTTCCAAGAGGGACTGGGATGCTTCATCAATATTGCAATAAGCTCTTATCTGGCGGCTGTTCATCTGGGAATTGGAGTAAATTTTTGTTTTTGAAAATCTTCGGGACTGAATCTTACGGGCTGCGGACACCCGCTTCCGAATGCTTTCCGAAGGTTCAGCGCTGATTTTTCCCATCAGATCCTTGTAAGGAACAGCAGGAACTTCGACATGAATATCAATCCTGTCAAGCAGTGGCCCGGATATCTTTGAGCGGTAGCGGGCAATCTGATGCGGCGAACAACTGCACTCATGCTTGGGGTCAGAATAATACCCGCAGGGACAGGGGTTCATTGCGGCAATCAGCATAAAACCGGATGGGTAGGTAATGGTCGAGGCTGCCCTGGAAATCGTTACCCTCATGTCTTCCACAGGCTGGCGAAGGACTTCAAGCACATTTTTCTTAAATTCGGAAAGCTCGTCCAGGAAAAGCACGCCGTTATGAGCCAGGCTGACTTCCCCGGGCCTGGGTATCTTACCCCCGCCGATCAGCCCTGCATCGGATATGGTGTGATGGGGAGACCGGAACGGACGCCGGGTCACAAGTGCCTGATTCTTTTCAAGCATACCCACAACACTGAATATCTTTGTGGTTTCAATGGCCTCTTCAAAGGTAATGGACGGCAGGATAGAGGGGATGCGTTTTGCCAGCATGGTCTTGCCTGATCCCGGGGGCCCGATCATAATGAGATTATGCCCTCCGGCCGCGGCAACTTCCAGTGCCCGCTTTACATGTTCCTGGCCCATGACTTCTGAAAAATCCGCATCATAATGCCCGGCATTGTTAAAAATAGCTGAAATATCTGTTTTTACCGGGTCTATCCGGGTAAAGCCGCGAAAGAAATCAATCACCTGTGACAATGTATTTGCTGGCAAAACCGTAATGCCTTCCACCACCGATGCTTCCCGGCCGTTATCATAAGGAACGATAATTGCGGAGTAACCTGCCTCTTTTGCAGCTATTGCCATGGGAAGGGAGCCGTTTACCGGCTTTATCCTTCCGTCCAGCGAAAGCTCACCCAGAACCAGATATTGGGAGATGATATCCTGGGAAATCAGCCGCATTGCCCCCAGTATGCCCAGGGCCATAGGCAGATCAAAGCCCGTTCCTTCCTTCTTGATATTGGCAGGAGCCAGGTTTACCGTGATCCTGTCATCAGGAAACATATAGCCCGAATTGGTGATTGCCGTCCTCACCCTTTCCTTGCTCTCCTTTACAGATGCTTCGGGAAGCCCCACAGTTGTGAAAAAAGGAAGTCCCGGTGAGATATCCACCTCCACTTCCACCAGATACGCATCAATTCCGATAACAGCACTGCTCAGAACTTTTGCAAGCACAGTTTTACCCCCTTCGGACTGCCGATGAATCCCCGTCATACTTATTACAGAAGTACATTTCCCGGGTACATCGGCTGATTTTTTAATTGATAAACCATAGCAGATAGCTGCTTGCAGGACAATCTTTTTTATATGTTCTAAAAATAGCCCGTTATTATCAGCTTACAGAAGTGAATGATTTATAAGGATTTTTATCATATAAGGCCGTCCGGCACTGCTCCGGTTTAATGGTAATT
>JAUCGG010000089.1 GCA_030378015.1 Desulfococcaceae bacterium HSG8 | reverse complement strand
ACTTAGTTACAAACTATAATCCTTATTGTCCGCTTGTCAATGATAACAGAAATTTTTCTATGCAAAAACTTTTGTCCATGTACTTAACATCACCCAGAATACCTCCGATCTGACCATCACCGGCCGAGGCGAAGCTGGCGCGACCGTTCACTTGTATGATAACGGCGAAAGAATATTCGATGACATTGTGGGCGATAACACAGTGGGCGATGACGGGATATTTTCCATAGACCTCCCGTTGATGACAGAAGGCCCCCATGATATCAAAGCCATGCAGACAGATCTCGCAGGAAACGAATCAGCATTTTCTTATCCGTCTCTATACATCAGAATTGACACAACCAAACCGTCGCCTCCTTTTGTTTTCGGCTCTACGCCGACCAATAACCCCACACCGACTTGGGAATGGTTTTCCAGAGGCGGTGGCAACGGAAGATATCGGCACAAACTGAATGATGGAGATTGGTCGTCGGAAGTCCTGAATACCCGATACACACCCGAAGCCCTGCGGGACGGACGGCACACACTTTATGTTCAGGAATACGATGATGCCGGCAACTGGTCTGATTCGGAAAGCTTCGTCATTGCCATAGACACCATCCCCTTGGGAGCGCCTTCGGGCCTTGACCTGAGCGCAGAGGATGACACCGGCGACAGCGCCAGCGACAATCTCACGAAAAAGAATTACGGCCTCACCATCACCGGATCGGGCGAGAATGGTGCCATTGTGCAGTTGTACAGCGACGGAGATCAGATATTCGGAGGGGCCGACACAGTCGCCGGCGGAAGATTTTCCATCAACATCTCCCTGCCAGAAGGGACCCATGCCGTCACCGCCACGCAAACAGACACCGTGGGGAACACCTCCGGGCCATCATCCCCTCTGACCATCAAGGTGGACACCATCGCGCCCTTCGGACGCCTTACGATCACCGACAACCAGGGCTACATCCGCACCGACACGGTGAACCTGACGATCTTCTCGGAAGAAGCCGAGCAGATGCGGTTCGCAGTGAACAATGCCGGAGAACTGGAGAGCGCGGCATGGCTCCCGCTTGCCGAAAACCATTCCGTGAACATCGCTTCCGAGGGAGAGGGAGAAGTCTGGATACTCGTACAGTTCAGGGACAAAGCCGGGAACATCCGCTTTGATCCCTCTTATGACAGCACCTATTACGACATCACGCCGCCGAATCCCCCATACATATGGGGAGACACCCCCACAAACGATCCGACCCCTTCATGGGAGTGGGCCGGCGGCGGAGGTGGCATTCGGGTGTATCGTTACAAACTGAACAACGGCGATATGAACAGCGGAGCCTCGGAAACTCTTTTCACCACATACATGCCCGTGCAGAACCTTTCGAACGGCATTCATACGCTTCACCTCCAGGAGCGGGACATGGCCGGGAACTGGTCTGACACGAGGGCATTTACCATCAAGGTGGACACCAGCATGAAACCCGCGCCCAAAGTGACGGGTCCCGTGGTCACGAATAACCTCACCCCGACCTGGCGATGGTTTTCAAGCGGGCATGGAAACGGAAGCTTTCGGTTCAGACTCGACGACACCCCCTGGTCAACCTCTGTCATCGACACCTCCCACACGCCCACAAGTGTCCTTTCCGAAGGGATTCATATCCTGTCGGTTCAGGAATATGACGATCCCGGGAACCTCTCCGCTGTCGGGTCATGGAAGATTGAGATAGACAGCGGTCTCCCCTGTTCCCAAGCAAAGGCCCCTTCTGCGGTGGATGACCAGAATCTCACCTTCATTGTCACATACACCAGTGATGACGCATACACCGGGGAACCCTGCGGTTCCGGTTCTTCCGGCAGCGGACTCGACCGGGTGGAACTCTATGCCAAAACCCCGGGTGATGACGAGTTTCATCTCGTGGAGATCGATAGCGGAGACGAGATTGACGGCGAATTTGCATACACCGTGGGCGAACCCGGGGAATATTTTCTTTACACTCTGGCCGCGGACACCGCCGGCAACACAGAGGATCCGCCGGATGAGTACGACACCAGGACCGTCTATTCCTCGGCATTCTCCGGGTATGCGATTCTCGCAGTGGGATCCATAGACAGGGAGGAGGGCATCGAAGCCCACACCCTCGCGGCCAACAACATCTACACCCATCTGATCAACCGGGGGTTCGCCCTGATAGACGACTCATCCGAGAAGTGGAACGATCCCCTGGACAACATAAAGTATTACAACCCCTACGATGAAACCCAGACCGGAGAGGATGATTACAGTGAGGAGGGGAGCTATTGGCTGGCCTTGCAGAATGCCATTACCCAGTGGGCCCCGGAGAAGATGAGGACCCTTCCGGGTCCCCTCTTCATCATCCTGCTGGATCACGGGTCCCCCGACACCTTCTACCTGAGCGGCACCGCGCCGGTCTCCTCGAAGAATCTGGACGACTGGCTGAACACGCTCCAGGAGAAGATGGATGCCGAGGGGATGGTCACGGAGAACCCGGAGACCGGGGAAAAGGAGCCGCCGCCGATTGTGGTGATCTTCGGGGCCTGCTATTCAGGCAGCTTCATTGACAATCTGTCAGGCCCGGGCCGGATCATCGTGGCGAGCTCCGCGGCAGACGAGCCTTCCTATCGCGGCCCGATCAATCCTTACAGCGGTGTCCGGGACGGGGAATTCTTCACCAGCACGCTGCTCAACGAACTGGCCGCGGGACACAGTCTGAAAGCGGCCTTTGAGAGAGCGGTCGCTCAGGCCGAGGCATACACAGACAGCGGAACAGGCAAGAATTCGATCATCTGGAGCGACACGGCAACGCAGCATCCGCTTCTGGACGACAACGAGGACGGCGATGGGAGCAACAATCTCGCTGTATCGGGAAGCGACGGGGCCAAGGCCAAGAATATCTTTCTGGGCCGGGGAACCGGTGTGCTGAACCCGGTAACGGTGACAGAAGCTGGCACAGTTCCGAATACTCCGCCGCCCCTGGGCTTCTTTGAGAACCATGCGATTCTCTGGGCAGAGGTGAGCGACACCGCCCGGACTCAGAGTGTCTGGGTCGAAATCCGGGAGCCGGACATGATCCTCGAACAGGAGGGGGAAAACCAGCAGACCCTGGAACTGGTCAGCATCGCACTTGAGCCGAACGAATCCGGAAGCCGCTACGAGGCAGTGCATTCCGATTTCTCAGTATCCGGAGACTACACCCTGTTTTTCTACGCAAAGGACACCTCCGGCATCATATCCACCCCTGAAACTAAATGGTTATACAAGGATAAACCCTCCGTTCCCGGAGATGTCAGCGGAGACGGACTTGTCAACCTGACAGATGCTATATTCGCACTGAAAATTGTCTGCGGTGCGGGCAATGTGGCTGTCACCCTTTCCGGGGATGTGAACAGGGATGGAAAGATCGGGCTTGAGGATGCTTCCTTTATCCTCCGGAAGTTGGCAGAATTTTGAAATTTTTTATACCCCGAAGGGTACTGGGTTGAGGGAGTTTACTGTTATATGTAACCCCTTCGGGGTATTGCTTGAGATTCACCGAACATCCATACAAGAAAGGAGATTTTATCATGCGATTTAAAAAGTTGTCCTCTGTTGTTTCCCATCAGGTACAGATTATTATGGTTCTGGCACTCGGGTTTCTCTGTATGTTTTCCCTTGGGCAGGCCCATGCAGTTCCTTCGGCATTTTCCCTTCTCTCACCGGCAGACGGCGCTTCGGTTCTGACCCGGGTTCTTCTGGACTGGGAGGATTCAACAGATCCGGACGGACTGACCTACACGGTTTATCTCTCCGAAGGAGACGATTCTTTTGACGATCCGATTAGCATTGAGAGAATTGACAACAGCACCTATCTTCTGGAAGAGACTGACGGCATAGAAGACCTCAGCACATATTACTGGAAAGTCATGGCTGTAAGCAAATACGGCGGGACTTCTGAATCTGAATCTGAATCAGAGGAAAGAGTAAGACATTTTAAAACCGAGAACAACGTCAATCCCACACCAGCTTGGATCGGAGGGCATGTTTATAACAGTTTCCAGAATCCGATATCCAATATAATTCTGAGAGTTTTGGATTTGTGGGACAGAGACTTTTCTTTTGAAACAGATATAAAGGGTTACTTTTTTGCCAAATTGGCTCCTGATAAGTTCATGGAATCCGGGGAGGAGGAGGAGATTACGATAGAGATAAGCGTCGAAGGATGCATCTCGCAAAGTGTTCCCGCGAGGATCGTTCTTAATGAGATAGTGGATATTGGGAATATCACACTGGAATTCGACGGCAAAGGCGATATCAACGAAGACGGTGGCATTGATCTGACAGATGCTATTTTGGCCTTGCGGATAATGGCAGGACTGCAAGTGCCGATATCAGAAGATGTTCTCGTAAAAGCGGCTCTGAGCGAGGAAGATCAGAAAATAGGTTTGTCGGAATCTATTTATATCTTGCAGAAAGTTTTGTCTCCGTCCCCCTGCACCCAAAAAAATTAGTCGCAGGATGCAGAAGCGAAAATTTCGCCTAGCGGCTACCATTTCCGCACTCCAAGACGGGCCGGGGGATTTGGCAATCCCCCGGGAGCAATTTATGGGTTGCCCGGTTCGGAAAACAGCCCCCGTTCGTAGTTCCGCCTTCAGGCGGTCTTTGTGAAAACAGCCCCCGTGACGCTCGGTTCGGATTGACAAATCCGAACCACCGGAACCCATGCAGAAGCGAAAATTTCGCATAGCGGCTACCATTTCCGCACTCCAAGACGGGCCGGGGGATTTGGCAATCCCCCGGGAGCAATTTATGGGTTGCCCGGTTCGGAAAACAGCCCCCCGTGACGCTCGGTTCGGATTGACAAATCCGAACCACCGGGAGCGCCGGAAAATGGCCGGGGGATTTGGCAATCCCCCGGGAGCAATTTATGGGTTGCCCGGTTCGGAAAACAGCCCCCGTGATGCTCGGTTCGGATTGACAAATCCGAACCACCGGGAGCGCCGGAAAATGGCCGGGGGATTTGGCAATCATTGATCTGTTTTTTTGGGCTTTTCAATCCATTTTTTATGTGGTAGGATGTTTGCATAAACATCACTTACATTAAAAGAAACGTAAGAACAGGAGGGCTGCTTTGTGCTGAGACGAATATCCGTAACAAACTGTAAATCCTTACGCAATGTAAAGGTGAAATTTCCCCGGCTGGCCGTCCTCTTCGGCCCGAATGCAGCCGGAAAAAGCAACTTTATTGATGCATTGCAGATATTGTCCCGCCTAGTCTCCTGCCGGACCCTTTCGGAGGCACTGTCAGGCCCGGTCAGGGGATATCCCCTTGAATCCTTTGCATTCCCTGGGGGCGGGCTGGCCTCCCTGCTGAATTCGGAATCCTCGGCCTTCTCCATAGAGGCTGAAACGGACACCGGGAAAGAACGCTATCTGTACCGCGTGACCGTCCGAATTCAGCCCGGATCAGGCATCCTCAGCGTCGGGGATGAATATCTGGCGGTTGTCACGGAAAATGGCGAAGTAAAGGGAAGTCCCCTGATTGAAAAAAAAGGAGATCAGCTCTGTATCCGACGCGGGAGCAAACCTGCCCTGACAGAACCGGTGGGACTTGATCACACCATCCTGTCAGATTCGCATTTCAGCGGCGCGAAATATCGCCACATCGAGCTTTGCCGCAGCGAGATATCCGGCTGGCGCACATACTATCTTGACCCCAGGATCGCCATGCGGCAGCCCGGTCCGCCGTCGGACATCCGGGATATCGGCGTGTCGGGCCGCGGCATAGCGCCGTTTCTTTTCCGGTTGAAAGCGGAAAATCCGGGACACTTTGCCGCGCTCTTACGGACCCTCCGTTCCCTGATCCCGGGGGTGGAGTGTCTGGATGTGGAATTGGACAAAAAAAGAGGACTCCTGGACATAAGTATCCGTCAGGACGGAACTGATTTTTCCTCACGGATCATATCTGACGGGACCCTTCGTGTACTCGGATTGTGCGCTGTCGCGGTAAATCCCCTATCCGATTCTCTGATAGGGTTTGAAGAGCCTGAGAACGGCGTTCACCCGGGCCGCCTCGAACTGATTGCCGACCTGCTCTCATCACTCGCAATCAGCCAGAAGCGTCAGGTGATCGTAACAACCCATTCCCCGCTCTTGTGCGACGCGGTTCTGAGGAAACACCGATCCGATCCGGGGAATGTGGCACTGCTCCGGGTGGGACAGGAAAGAGACGGAACCCGGATCGTTCCGATTGATACGACAAGTCCTCTTTTCCAGGACAATGAGATAAGGCAGGCCATGACAAGCGGATCAGAAGAGGGGATTTTCGGGGAACTGCTCATGAGAGGACTGATTGATGGGTGAATCGGTGGTTGAAATAGATCTCTTTGTCGAAGACCGGGCGCATGAGGCGTTTATCGGCGCGGTCATTCGGAGAATTGCCCGGGAGATGGAAAAAACTGTCCGTATGTGTATGCGATCTGCACGGGGCGGACACGGACGAGCTATCACTGAATTGAAGCTTTACCAGAGAAGTATATTGAAATCAGGCGGCTTTCTCCGAATGCCTGATCTGATTTTTGTCGCCATCGACGCGAACTGCAAATCTTTCAATGCCGCCAAAAAGGAAATTACGGAAAACATTGAGGAACTGTTTGCGGATCGCTCGGTGATCGCATGTCCTGATCCCCATATTGAGCGATGGTATCTTGCAGATGTCAAATCCTTTGCCCGTGTTGTGGGCAGACAGCCCGGAACAAGCCGGAGGAAATGTGAAAGAGATGTCTATAAGTCCCTCTTGGCCAGCACCATTGCTGAGGCAGGTCATCCTCCCACTCTGGGAGGTATCGAATTTGCAGAGGAACTGGTCAACGACATGGATTTCTATCGCGCCGGAAAAGCAGAACGAAGCTTTCAGCATTTTATCAATGACGCGGTGTCACGAATAAAATCCGCCTGACAACCACCCCGACAATGGAAAACGGAGGATAAACAATGGCTCAGAGATATTCCCTCTGCTTCATCTCAACTTTGCTCATAACACTCTGCTGTTTCTCAAGCCCCGGGCTTCAGGCGCAAATCCGGACAGACGGCACAACCGGACCCGCCAAAACCCTTTCCGGTCCCGACTACCGCATGGGCGCAGATTTGGGAAAACAGGTTGGCGGGAATCTGTTTCACAGCTTTGCCGACTTCAATATCCGTACCGGGGAAAGCGCAACATTTACAGGACCGGCTTCTGTGGAAAACATCATCAGCCGCGTAACCGGCGGAACCACTTCACAGGTAAACGGACTACTGCGCTCGGAAATATCCGGAGCGAACCTGTTCCTGCTCAACCCCGCAGGCCTGATATTCGGACCCGAAGCATCTCTGGACATCTCCGGCTCTTTCCATATCAGCACGGCAGATTATCTGCGCCTGGGAACCGAAGGACGCTTTGACGCGGTATTTCCCGAAAATGACCTGCTCACAAGCTCGCATCCCGGTGCCTTCGGATTTCTTGAAGACAGCCCCCGCGATATTCAGATCAGCGGGAGCATCGAAGTTTTGCAGAACCGGGACATCTCCCTGACCGGGGGCGCAGTTGAAATCTCGGACAGCCTGATATCTGCCCCGGGCGGTCATATCCGCATTTTCGGCGCGGCTTCGCCCGGAGAATCGCCCATATCATGGTCTCCGGATACGAATTTTTCCGGTTTTGAAAAACTCGCAGACATTTCCCTGTCTGACAACTGCACGGTGAACACCAGCGCACCCCGCGCGGGTGAAATTTATATCCGGGGAGAAAATTTTTTCCTCACCGGCGCGAAGACCTCGCTCTCCGCAGTCACCGGGGAGTCGGATGGCGGCGGCATTGACATTCATGCGCGGAAAAATATCTCTGCGGCCCGGGGCGCAGCGATCTTCACTGCAACCCTGGCAGAGGGAAAAGGCGGAGATATCTCTGTTTCCTCAAAATCCCTGTTCCTCGACAGGGGACAAATCTTTTCCGAAAGCGGCACCATGATTCCGGACGGAGGTGGTGTCCGCCTGATCGGCGGAAACGGGGACGGCGGAGATATCCGTATCTGTTTCGGATCCGGGGATATCCGCGGCGGACTGATCTCAACCAATACTCTGGATACCGGAAAAGCCGGGGATATCACCATCACCGGTCAGAGCCTGAAAATTCGGGAACAAAGTAAAATCGTTGCAGATAACGGGAATATTTACCCCGGCGAAGGCGGACTCATTACCGACGGCTCGCTCATAGGCGGAAAAGGAGACAGCGGAAACATCACCCTGAACCTGGACAATCTGGAAACGGACAGTTCTGCAATCTCATCAAACACACTGGGAAATGGAGCAGGCGGAACAATTTCCATTACAGCCGAGGATTCCCTTGACATAGCCGGTTCGGGACAAAGCGATCCGGAAACCCCGGAGGACAGCTATTACGGACTCGGAACGCAGACCCTGGGAAACGGCCGAGGCGGACATATCCGTATCAGTGCCGGCGAACTGAATCTCTCTAAAGACGCCATGATTAACGGCCAGACCTACGGCAGCGGACAGGGCGGCGATATTGATCTGAATGTCCGGCGGCTGAACCTCTCGGAAGGCGGCACCGTTACCGCCAGCACACGAGGTGCGGGCAACGCGGGAGAAATTTTAATTAACGCGGGTGAATCCGTCAGTGTTTCCGGGGCAGGACAGAGGCTTGATAAGAGCCGGATATACACAGCCACCCACAGCGGCGGTTCCGGAGGAAAGCTGACCATTGAGACCCCGCATCTGACCGTGTCTGAAAATGGTGTAATCTACAGCAAAACCTTGGGAGATGACACTTGGGACGGCAATACCCTGCCAGATGGCACAGGCGGCGATATCGTACTGAATGCGGATCGCCTGGATCTGTCCCGGGGTGCTGTGGTCACAGCAGGCAGCGAGAGCGACGGAGACGCGGGAAATATTGCCATCAAAGTCACAGATACTTTCAGTGCGGACAACGCCTCGGTAATAACAAGCACAGAACAGTCAGACGGCGGCGACATCCGCCTGAATGCCGGGAACCGGATTCACCTGAGCGACAGCGCGGTCACCACCTCCGTCAGCGGCGGACAGGGAAACGGCGGAAACATCAGTATTGATCCCCGATTTGTAATCCTGAACAACAGCAGCATCAAAGCCAGGGCTTACGGCGGAAACGGCGGCAATATTCATATTGCTGCGGATCAGTTTATCCGTTCCTCAGACAGCATTGTGGATGCCTCATCAGAACTGGGCATTGACGGCGAAACAAAGATTGAATCCCCGGATACGGATATCGGCGGAGGGATGACCGTATTACCGGGGAATTACACGGACCCCTCCCGGTGGCTCAGAACCGCGTGCGCGGATCGGTCAGGAGAAGATATCAGCCGCCTGACACAAAAGCAGAGAGACGCCGTTCCCACTTCGCCGGATGACTGGCTTGCAAGTCCGCCTCAGCCCTTTGAACCTGCACCGGATCAGTCCCCTCTCTTATCTGACGATTCCCTCCTCCCCAGGGGGGCGGAGCTTTATCACAAAGGCGATTTCGGCGGGGCTGTCCGATTATGGGAACAAGCTTTGCCGATGCTGACCTCGGATCATGCCTTATATCTCCGAACCCTGATATATCTCTCCCATGCGTATCAGGCTCTCGGTTATCACCGGAACGCGCTGACCGCCTTCTCTCATGTATTGCCCGTTTTTGAAAAAAGCGATGATCCGAGCCTCACTGCATTGTTTTTCAGCACCCTGGGGGATATCCATCTCTCCCTGGGAAACCGGAAAGCTGCCCGGGAATACCTGGAAACCGCATTGGCACAAGCACGCCGGGCAGATGACCCGTATATCCTGTCCTCTGTTCTGAACAACATGGGCAATTTTTTCGCGGCAGAAAGAGATGAACAGGACGCTATGACTGCTTACCGGGAAAGCCTTGAGCAGACTGAACATTCAGACAGCCATTTTCATCTGAAATCCAAAACAGCCCTCAACAGTGCCCGTCTTGCTTTTGAAATGGGAAACTATGGAGAGCAGGATATTATCCACCTGCTGGAAGATGCGCTGGGGCAGATTCTCAGACAGCCGGATTCCCATGACAAGGCATGGAACCGCATATCCCTGGCTTTGCTTGCCCGGAAAGTCCGAAAAGCTCTGAAATCCGAACTGTCTTCCCACGCTGAAAAGCGTCTCAGATCGCTTGTTTCTGAATCGCTGGAGGAGGCGCGGAAATCTGCCAAACCGCCTCACCCTGGTCACGCCGGATTGCTGAATCCGGCTACAGGCTCGGATTTACCAATCCGAGCCGAGCGAGGCGGCTCAAACGAAGATCATGGCCGGATTGCTTCTTATGCCTGCGGGTACCTGGGACAGTTTTTGGAAGAAGAGAATCGCGTAACCGAAGCCCTGGATATGACCCGGGAAGCCGTATTTTTCGCACAGCAGCAGTATTGCCCGGAGATTTTATATCTCTGGCAGCGGCAACTGGGAAAACTCTTCGCATCCCGCGGAGATATGAACCTGGCGATTTTGTCTTATCAGGATGCGGCAGAGACACTGAATCCCATCCGGACAGAGTTTTTCAGGGGATACAGGGACAGGCGGTCCGTGTTTTATGAAAAGATAAAACCGGTCTATATGGAACTTGCGGAATTGCTCCTGGAAACAGCAGGAGACGAATCACCGGGGAAAGACAGGCTGATCCGGGCCAGGGATACGATGGAAGTTCTGAAAGCTGCGGAACTGGAGGATTTTTTCCAGGATGAATGCCTGACAGCTTCACAGGAGAAACTTCAGAAAGCCGCTGAATTTGTTCCGCCTCATACAGCGGTCATCTATCCCATCTCTCTTCCGGATCGCCTGGAAATACTGGTAAGCCTGCCCGAAGGCATGAAGCAGATCACTGTTCCGGAAACCTCGGGTGATCTCAGGAAAAGGGCGCGGATATTTCATGAGCGATTAACAGAGGAATATTCAGACCGATATAAAACAACGGCTGTGAAACTGTATGAAATCCTGATACAACCACTTGAAAATGATCTGATTTCACAGGATATTAAAACCCTGGTTGTTTCACCTGACGATGTTCTCCGGCTGGTCCCTTTTTCCGCGCTTATGAATCCTGCGGATAACTCTTTCCTCATTGAAAAATATGCCGTAGGCACTGTCCCGGGAATCACGCTGACCGATTATGAACCGCCCGGAACCGCGGCGGACAATATTCTTCTGTGCGGTCTGTCAGAAGGAAATCCCCCGCTTCCCCGTGTTCCGGAAGAACTGGAAAACATCAGGGAAATCATGGGAAGCGGAAAAGTGCTGCTGAATCAGGACTTCACTGTCTCCGGCCTGAGCGATGAATTCAGGAACCGGACCTATCCTGTTATCCATATGGCCACTCACGGAGAATTCAGCGGAGTGCCCGAAGAAACATTTCTGGCAGCATACAATGAAGGCACAATCACAATGAATGATCTTGAAAAACTGATCCTGACCGGCACGCTCCGCGGCATACATACAGAACTGCTGACATTCAGCGCGTGTCAGACTGCCGCAGGGGACGAACGCGCGGGACTGGGTCTTGCGGGTCTTACAGTCATGGCCGGGGCAAGAAGCGCGATTGCCACATTATGGTCTGTTACTGACGAAGCTGCTTCTCTCACGATTACGGAATTCTACCGGCAGTTTTGCAACGGGGTCTCAAAAGCGGAATCCCTGCAAAAGGCACAGAAGAAATGTATCGGCAGTGCGGATTATCACCATCCGGCATACTGGGCGCCTTTTCTGCTGATCGGGAACTGGATGTAATAAAAATATCAGGGCAATCCGGTGAAAGACGGCCTCATTATTGCCGTACTCGAGCACAGTTCACGGGGGTGCATTTATGACGATTATCGCGTGTTTCAGCCTGAGAAAGGTCGTGAAAAGAGAGGGGCGGACTGATCCTGCCCAGATACTGAAACGCCTGGGGTTCCTGGTAAAAACAACCCTCCGGCAGGACACTGACTATGCCCTTTCGGACGGCCTGGATGGCCACTGCGCGAAGCGCACCTTGCCCTTCCTTCGCTGCACGGATTATTGCCGAATAAGACGAAAAATAGGATCGAAATAAATATGAATAAGAGAATCAAAGGTTTTGACTTTGCCAGAGCACTCGCCATTTTTGGTATGGTTCTGGTTAATTTTAAAATTGTCATGAATGCAACGCGTGGCTCTGAATGGTTGTTATCTGCTGTCAGTTTATTGGAAGGCCGTGCTTCCGCTATCTTTGTAATCCTCGCAGGAGTAGGCATAACTCTGATGACAGGGAAGGCACGTCTGAGCAATGACATTAATATGATCAGAAAGAACAGACTTTCGCTGCTTAAACGCTCTGCTTTGCTTATTTTTATCGGTCTGCTTTATTCCCCTGTATGGCCGGCTGATATCCTGCATTTTTACGGATTCTACATTGCTATTGCCGCTTTTCTTTTTACTGTTGAAAATCGGACTCTGCTGCTTTGCGCTTCGGGATTCATGCTCGGATTTGTCGTCTTGCTGCTTGTTATGGATTATGAAACCGGCTGGAATTGGGATACATTAACCTACCAGGATTTCTGGTCAGCCAAAGGGATGTTTCGCCATATATTTTTCAACGGCTTCCACCCAGTTTTTCCCTGGGCTGCATTCCTGTTTATCGGTTTATGGCTGGGGCGTTTAGATGTAAGTGTGTACAGTGTGAGGCGTAAACTTATTATAGGTTCACTGTTGATTTGGAGTTGTACCGAACTGCTGTCATATCTGCTTATTCATTTTTTGTCCCCGGATATCCCGGATCTGCCTTCTGAAATCATTGTCTTCCTGTTAGGCACTAAACCAATGCCCCCGATGCCGCAATATATTATTGCCAGCGGAAGTCTGGCTGTTTTGGTAATCAGTCTGAGCATTTCACTCACTTTGCGTTTTTCTGGCAACATTCTGATCAATGCTTTATGTAAAACCGGGCAAATATCTTTAACTCTTTATGTCTCGCATGTAATTATCGGAATGGGATTTCTTGAAGCCATTGGCCGACTTGAGAACCAGTCTGTTGAATTCTCCGTAATGAGTTCTTCGGTGTTTGCCTTGTGCAGTGTATTATTTGCCCATCTGTGGGTTTCAAAGCTTGGAACAGGGCCTTTGGAGCGTGTTTTCAGGAGGTTTGCCAGTTAACATAACTGCAATCCCTGCTGAGACCAAGCGGTGCCGTTCCTTACAAAAACATAGGCTGCATTGTTTCCATGCGCGCCAGCTATCGCGTAATCACCGGAAATGGAAACAGAACCGCCGAAGAAGTTTCCTGTCTTGTCGTCTGTTGCGGAAATCGCAGTTCCGAGCAGCGCGTCTGCAAACGAAACAGATGACATCAGGAGTATTAAGGCTGTGAGGCCAGTCATGGAAATTTTTCTGATCTGTGTCATGGTGAATACCTTTTCTAAATATAAATACAAGTTGGCGATGAGATCGGAAACCGAATTAAAATTAACTGGAAATTCAAGATGCAAAAAGCCGGATCATTCATCATAAGGAAGCAGCACCCGGAAGGTCGTCCGCATCGGCTTGCTCTCAAACTGAATTTTTCCCTGATGCTTCTCAATAATTTTTTTGCTGATATCCAGCCCCAGGCCGCTGCCCTCGCCCGCGGGCTTGGTGGTAAAAAACGGATCAAAAATCTTCCCCCGGATTTTTTCCGGGATCCCGGGTCCGTTGTCCGTAACAGAAACCACGATATACTCCTCCTCCTGTGCGATCTGAATCTCCAGTAGCCCTTTGTAATCCATTGCATGAAGGGCATTATGAATCAGGTTTGTCCACACCTGGTTCAGTTCATCAGGATAACACAGGATCGGCGGGATATCCTGATAATCCTTGGCAAGTTCCACGCCTTTTTTGATCTGGTTATGGTAAAGTTCCAGTACTGTTTCAAGACCATCCGCAATATTCCCCTTGACTCTCCGTCCTTCGTGGTCATGATGGGCAAATCTTTTCAGGGCAAAGAGAACCTTGGAGGCGCGCCCCACGGCAGTAAGAATATGCCGGCTGTTTTTATCCAAAGCGGAAAGGCGGTAAGCGATTTGGAGAATCATGGGGGCATTCGGGTCCCTGAGCAGAGACAGGAAAGGACCTATTTTTTCATATACTCCCATATCCACCAGGGTATCGGCAAAACGTTCGGCATATGTGACCCGGGCGGCTTTCAATATTGTCGCCAGCATACGCCGGGCCTTCCGGGCTTCTCTGGCAGTGAGTTTCTCCTCAGTATTCACCGCTTGCTGTAACAGGTTGAAAAAAAGTTCCGATTTGTCTCCTTCCAATATTTTGAAGAGTTTGGGAAACTCGCGAAATGTTTCATGCAGGGCATTGGAAATATTATTGCTTGAGCCGCGTATGACACCGAGCGGCGTATTGATTTCGTGTGCAATACCGGCGATGAGTTTTCCCAAAGCAGCCATTTTTTCAGATTGGATAAGTTTTGCCTGACTCTCTTTCAACTCATTCAGCGTTCTTACAAGGTTCCGGTTGAGTTCAAGCAGTTTGGCGTTCTGAAGCTTTAACGCTTTTGTTTTTTCCAGAACCTGTTGCTCCAGCATGGTATTATATTCCTGCAATTTTACATAAAACAATTTGTAATCATTAGATAATTCTGCCATATTGAACATAGCAGCCGACAATTCGGTCATTGCTTCACGGGACATTTTTTCTCCTCCGCTCTCCGCCTCTTTGAGAAGGGATTCTGCAATACCAACAGTCGTATTCAGAGGAGTTCTGAGTTTCAGAGATGTGTCTTCTAAAAATTTGTCTTTGATTTTTTCAAATTTCTTAACAGATTGCTCTATTGAAAGTTTCCTGCCTGAATTCAAAATCGTCTCCTCATTAATATTTAATAATACCAGTGGTAAAGGATATAAAGCCGATTACTCTCCCATGTTCATCCCGCATACCATTCCATTCAAGCTTTAATTCTCTGATTTTTCTATCTTTTCTTATATAATTCCCGATCCATAAACGTGACAGATGCTCATTCTGCGCAAGTTTTGTCAGATAGTCTGTCAATTCCCGGCGATCCGCTTCGGTTTCAAGCAATCCCCATATATCTCTTCCCTCCAGTTCTCTTACTTTATAGCCCAGGAGTTTACACTGGATTGTATTGATATACGCTATTTTCCCATAAATATCTATTACCTGGATTCCGTGGGGATCGGCTTCGATAAGTGCCTTATAACGCTTTTCACACTTGTTGACCCGTCGGAGCAACTTTTGCAGATCATCAACCTCAAAGTCTTCATGGGTTATCAGAAAATACTCCTGGGTTTTATTCCTTTCATCCATATTCTGTGTCTTTCTAGCAAATTGTAAATTCCTCCCCCTTTTTTTAAAGGGGGGGACGAACTTAAAAAGTGGTGTAGTAGTACAGCAAATTGTAAATTCCTCCCCCCTTTTTTAAAGGGGGGCCGGGGGGGATTTATGCCGTAACATCCTTTTTTTGTAACATAAAATCCCCCATGCCCCCTTTAAAAAGGGGGGACGAACTTAAAAAGTGGTGTAGTAGTACAGCAAATTGTAAATTCCTCCCCCCTTTTTTAAAAAGGGGCCGGGGGGGATTTATGCCGTAACATCCTTTTTTTGTAACATAAAATCCCCCCGGCCCCCTTTAAAAAAGGGGGACGAACTTGAAAAGTGGTGTAGTAGTACAGCAAATTGTAAATTCCTCCCCCCTTTTTTAAAGGGGGGCCGGGGGGGATTTATGCCGTAACATCCTTTTTTGTAACATAAAATCCCCCAGGCCCCCTTTAAAAAAGGGACGAACTTAAAAAGTGGTGTAGCAGTTCCGCCTTCAGGCGGCATGACACCGCCTAAAGGCGGGACTACAAACTGTATCTGGTATGGTATATTCTTTTCTGGAAATCACCTTAGTTCTCTGCTCTGTTTCGGAAATAATATCAGGGTTAAATTCCTCGGAGTGCAAAGCGTCCGACTATGCTGTCATTCCGGGGAAAATCGGAAAACGGATGTTTTCCGATTTTAACCCGGAATCCACTGTCGCGAAAGTTTTCGATCTGCTGATTATTAATATTTTATAATATCCCCGAAATTTTTACGGCATAGGTCGCCGAACGATGCCTGAACGTCCATTAATGATGCTATCAGATCAACAACTGACTGCAATTTTTCTATATCAATATCAAAATGTTCCATTGTATTTTACTCCCTGTTTTTTATGTTTTCCGTGTCCGGTTCAGCATTCTCCTCAGCATCGCCTCCTTACGGTTTTTATATATCCGATCCGGGTATTCATATCTTCAAAGGAATAGGTTTGTCAATCCGAACAGGACAAAATCAGTTCGAAGTGCAAAGCTTGCTTTGCGAGAAGCCTGTTCTGTCAGTGTTTCCTGGCGAACACACGCAAAGCAAGGGGCGTATTTACAAGTCAGGGGAGTGATTTTCAGTCCCGGAGGGACGACTGAAAAGGGGTGTATCCGGCACTTGGGGATTACTCATTTTCCGGTTGAGGAAAACCGTTAAAACGGTTAAAAAGGTTCTATGCATGGCTGTCACCTCGTTAAAACGAGGTGTTAATGGAATTCCGGGGTGTATTTTCATTAACACCTTGATTTATCAAGGGAATATGGAAGCAAACTCCGCACACCTGTAACCGTTTCAACGGTTTTATAACCGATGCAGATTTGTTCGAGCCAATATGCTCCCCCAGGTAGCGGATACGCCCCAAAGCAAGCTTTGCACTCCGGACAGTCTTCCTTCCGTCATCCTTTCAAATTTCTGATTATTGACTTATTTATTTTATAATAGTATATTAACATTTGTTTATTGTCAGGATCAAGGCTGCCGGATTTAAAATTCAAGAGGCAAAGCCCTGACAGAAGATCTTTACGGAGAAGCCAGGGTGTAATTAAAAGTGTTAGGTACACCCTTCAGCCTTGTTCCCAAACTCCGTTTGGGAACACACTTGCAGGCAAACTCTGTTTGCAGTACCTGATATTTCATGCAAAACCGGAGTTTTGCGGGCAATAGCGTTCCCAAACGGAGTTTGGGAACGAGGACTGACGGCGGCTTCGCCTAACACTTTTAATTGCACCCGAGAAGCCATGCAACCCGCAATTGGGCCTTGATCTTCGTTTCGGCCATTTGTCAGAATCACGATTTACAGGATTAATGTAGCGTAATCTTTCAGATTGCGCCGGGAACGCCGTCAATCATGCCAAACTCTATCGCTATATCAGTAGATCGAAAAGTTTACGTTAAACCTTGCAACCAGTGGATTCCGGGTTAAAATTAAAAAACATCCGTTTTTTAATTTTCCCCGGAATGACTATTTAACTTACTGTCGTTCCGGGGAAAATCGGAAAACGGATGTTTCCCGAAGCTATTCCCGGGATAAAGATATTGAATAAAAAAACAGGGAGTTGGAAAAACTGAATCGTTCGCTGCATATCAGTGATGAACGGGCGCATTCACAACTTGGGGGAGTCCCGGAGGGACGACTGAAAATAGCCCGGCAATTTATTGCCGGGTGAGTATTCCGGATCATCACGTCCCGTAGGGACGACTGAAAAAAAGCCTGATTATAACGGATTTTGGGGAGGCACTTTCCTGTCCCGGAGGGACATCCGGGAATAGCCCGGGCAATTCATTGCCGGGCTGCGCAGCCTGTCGGAGAGTCCCGCAGGGACGACTGATTCAGTCGTCCCTGCGGGACTCCGGGAGATGTTCATGTCTCTTACCCGGCAATGAATTGCCGGGCTATTTTCAGATGTCCCTCCGGGACAAAAAATACCATCCCCAAAATCCGTTATAATCAGGGAATTTTTTTACCACGAATGACACGAATTGACATGAATGTTTTAATATTCGTCTTAACTTCATAAGACACCTTTGCCAAACTGTAAGTTTGGCACTCCGTTATTCGTGTCATTCACGCATCACGTTTCACGCATCACGTTTCACGTTTCACGCATCACGTTTCACGCATCACGTTTCATCTTCCCTTCCTGGCAACTGCCTTGATATTTCCTGCAGGACCACTGACGGGCTTTGGTTTCCGTGGAACCGGGTCTTTTTCAGAAGTTCCGTCAGTATTTTGTTCATTTCCTTATAAATATCCGATCTCATCACCTCTTTGAATTCCTCGCTGAACAGGGCTGCCAGGACACGCGGATCAATATCAGGTTTGTTTTGTTTGATAAACTCAAGAATCTGCATTTTCAATGCCTGTTTTGATTTCATCTTCTGCAATTCCGGGTTGATCGCGGTCATCAGAATCGGGGAGTTTCCTAACAGGCGTTCTATGGCTTCGATGCCTCCCTGCTGATGGGCCTGGATCAGTGCCAGCAGAGCGTATTCCTTGAGGTTGCCGGATTTTAAATTGCTGAAGGCTTTTAATTTGAGTTCGTTGAAAGCCTGTTCCATCTGGGCCCGGGCGATTTCTTTCTGGGCTTCTGCGTTTGCCTTCCCGATTTCTCTCCGGGATTCCGCGTTTGCCTTCCCGATTTCTCTCTGGGATTCCGCCTCAATTTTGGCGATACTCGTGTTCAGCTTTGCAAACTCTTTTTCCCTGTCTTCCTTGGCTCTGAGTGCTATCATTGTTTTTTCAAAATCTTTTTTCTTTTTTCCGCCTTTGACCAGTTTCTCTCTAAGCTCTTTTTCTTTCGCTATTTTTTTCTTTGCAACATATTCCGCTCTGTTTCTTTCCTCTTCTTCGATATCTTCTACAATCTTTTTTATGTGCAGCGTGGTATCATAATCATATTCTCTGCTCTTCAAAGCATATTCAAGCTGAAGAGCTACCTTGTCCCCGAGAAATTTAGCCTCTTTATTCACGGTGCCTCCGTATTTGAAATTACCGATCTGTATCTCAATGCTCTCAGGATCTATAAATCGCAGCAGCCGGGTATTTTCACCCGGACTGAGAAGCCGGTTGCGTGTATCATGGATTAACTTCATAATACCGTCCACATCTGCATCCGCTGGATCCGGAGGAACTGGTTTCTTTTTCTTCTCCGAATCCGCGGTTTTTTTTTCTTTATCAGAATCAACCGGCTTTTCCTCTTCCTTATCCGGACCGGGTGGTTTGGGTCCGGGGAACTTTTCCGTCACATTAATTTTCATTTCTGCGATATTATAATTCATTTCTGCCGGGGGGATGATAGTGGGCATGAATTCTGCCATAAAATTTTTATTGAGCGTGCGATGCTTTTTAATATGGGCCTTCAGCCTGGCCCTGAATGCCTCTGGATCACTTTTTATTTTAAGGCAGTAATCAATAATCATCTCTGTCAGCATGGGTTCGCTGCGCGCCTTCTTGGTTGCCGCACTGACATCCACATATTTTGAAAATACATCTTTCAGCAGATCCTCCAGTTCCCTTTTAAGATTATCAAGAAGTGGGAACTGATATATTCCCTTTTTAGGTGCATCGGTAATCTCAACCTTTCCGGTAGCGGTGTCAAGTTTGATATCCTTGCCCATGATCAGAGGCAGCAGGGCAAACGTCAGTTCAAATGCATCCGCCATCAGGCAATGGCAGATGCTCTGGAGCAAATCTTTGTATTTTCCCTCAAGCAGCCTGGCAGTTAAAAATCGCCATGCTTTTTCATCCGAAGGATCTTCTGCACGAAGCCTCTCCAGTTCACGGATAAATCCGCGCGTCGGCCCCTTTACCGCACCAGGGTCGGGTTCCCTGAAAATTTTATCAACAACTTCATCCGGGGTTCCGGTTCCCTGCATATCCAGGAACTTCAGGGCGTAAAGCATTTCATCCATTGTCATTTCACGGTGACCGTTGATCCCGTTAATCAGTACGGTAATGGGATGAAGAAGATTGAAACGGATGATCAGACCGCTTTTGGGACCGGGCCGGGGATTTGCTTTCACCAGTTTAAGCAGATCCCTCGCTTGGATAAAAAACCCGCGGCGCATTCCGTACATCGGGACAACTTCTTTTTCTTTTCCCAGGAAATAGACCAGTCCGTCATCCCCGAAATCAATATTCCCCAAGTAAGCAGGAGACGGGAAACTATTGTTCATCTCGTTTTCCAGGCTTGATACTTCCGCCTCTTTTTCTCGTTCCATCTGTTTATCAGTTTCAATGGGGCAGGAAATCAGGCGGCCCGCTTTCCGGGATTGAACATCGGACATGTGAAGAGCGAGGTTATACCTGTAATCCAGTCGGTAAGTTATGATCGGGATATCCAGACCACCCCGCATGTCAATCAGAGTCCGTTCCCCGGGGCCCGCGTACAATATCAGCAGGTTCCAATATGGCGGATACCGTTTCAGCAGGAGGTCATATTCGCCGGTTATAAAAGCCATATCAAAATACTGTTTGATGAATTTTTTCAAAGGACGCATCAGGAAAGAAAAGCTCAGGTAGATATGGGCCTGGTTACCAGGTCGCTGCATTCTCAGTGAAAAGGCAAGGTTTTTAAAATTTTCATGCTTCTGTGCCTGTTCAGGCTCATAGCGGATTCGAAGTCGTTCAAATACATATTTAAGAAATTCGGTGTATTCTCTTTCCTCTGTCTGCCACATCTGCTTTACACCGCCGATATTTTCCCTCCAGATTTCAAAAAGGGACTGCATTTTGGGCTGGGTTGTGCAATATTCGAGGAATTCCTTTTCCTCCGGGGTCAGACATTTTTCTTTCACACAAGGCCACGGAACTGATTCGTATAAAAAATAGCGCACACTCCGATGGAATTCATGCTGCCGGGCCATGGACATATACAGGGCTTTAGACAGGCCATTCAATTTTCCGCCGATTCCGAATATGGAATTTATATTGGATGTGGTGGATACAGGGCCTGCCCATCGGTCTTTGAAAACTCTTTTTTCGTCTTCAAGAATAGGCAGTGATTTCAATTGGAACATATCAAAAAAATTCCTGCCGGCATCGGACAGCTTATACTGATCAGGGGATTCTTCTGTTACAAATCCGTTCCCCTTGAAATAATTCAGGGCCTCCTCCAAATCATTAGCAGGGATAATCAGGTGTGACAGAAGGGAATCCTTTGTCAGCAGGAAATCTTTTGTAAGCAGGGTAAGATATCTGAAAAAAGCCAGGAAGAAAAGATAGCTGTCATGCAGGAAGATATCAAATTCAGCCTTATAGTTCTGATATAATGCGGGGATGCTTATATTTTGCTGTATGACATATTCGGACCGGACAAATATGGGCCGCATATATTTTAATGTGCGGATGTATTCGATAGCATTCAGAACCCTGTGATCCGAGGTGTTTGGAAAGCGAAATATCCCGTTTTTTTTGAAGATTTCCTCAATATCATCCCGTCCTGTTGTATGCCGGACAGCCTTGATATGCCTTGCTTCAGTTTCCTCATCAGTAAAAATAAAAAATTTGTTTCCTAAATCACGTCTCAGTTTTGTTAATTCGCGAAAAAGGGGATAATCATTGACCGCAATGGCATAAATGATACTCACCTCTTTACTTTTTTCTTTGAAGTACGCTGTTAAGGGCTGCGTATCATCGGCTTCTTTGCGTATGGAAACGGTTACGTCAATGTTAAGTTTTGATAATTCTTCTTTGAATTCAGGGAGGTGAGGAAGTTCACGGGATGCCCAGATCAGAACGGATAAGGGAAGCTCCTTGATTTCCTGTCTGATTTGGTCAGCCAGCGATCTGAATTTTTTATTAAAAGATTCTGCTGGCAGGCTTTTGGTGCGAATGCTGATAGGCTTGATATCGGTTCCGAACATTTGTGACAGTTCTCCGAAAATGTAAATGTAGGGTGGGTGGAGCGAAGCGTAACCCACCATTAATGATAACAGACGGTGGGTTA
>JAUCGG010000375.1 GCA_030378015.1 Desulfococcaceae bacterium HSG8 | reverse complement strand
ATGCCAAAATTTCATTTTGGCACTCCGCTGCTCTCACCTAATTAATAAGAACGCATCACGTTTCACGCATCACCAAAAAGCGTCTCCACCCATTTCAGCGCCAGCTTCAAAAGTTCCGTATCATCTGCTTTTGCCGCGTTTCGGATTTCAGGATCAATATCAAAATTGTCAAGCTGATCTCTGAACGTATCCAGATCATAACATGCCAAGTGAAAAATATGCCCGGATTTAATATCCAGGCTTCCCGGATTCATACGGTTTTTCAGGCTGATGATACCCATAAGCAGATCATTCATTTCATTGTAAATTTGAATCCCCTGATCGGCAACCCACTCACGCACCGTCTGTTTTTTTCCCTCACGGAATCCCAGGCAGTGCGGCTCCTTTAACAGGACATACTGCTCGGTAAGCCTGCCGGTCTCCCTGGATCGGGACACAACCCGGGCAAGGGGATATGTCCGGCAGGACGAGGGCCGGTCTTCATAGACACTGCATCCTGATGTTGTTACAAAAGGGCATTTTAATTCCGAGCTGTGATCTGTTTTAAACGTCACCACAGGGAGACCTGTTTCCGGGCCCACATGCTGTGTGGTATAGCGTTCCAGAAACTCGCCGGATGAAAGATTCAGCCGCTTTTTCAGGCGCAGGATATCATAAGGGGTAAGAAACTGATTCAGGTCCCTGCAGCATTCATTAAAGCATGGGACATCCTTTGTGCATGAAAATTCAAACACATCATCCGGCAAAAGAGGTATCATCTCGTTTTCCATCTTGTATCCTTTCTTAATTAAGATTATCAATCCGAGTTGTATTGACGAACTCGGCCATTATCTTCGTTTGCTGTGTGATGACCAGTCGAAACGAAGATCATAGTCGAAATCCGGCCCTTTGCGAAAGGGGAAATATCCTATTTTTTATAAGGGACCCGGGGTTTACCTAAAAAAAATTATACATAGCAGAAACAAGGCTTCAGCACAATCCTTCATTTTCCGAATCATGCATAAAATAATGAAGGTGTCATGGAAAAACAAAATATGATAAGAAACTGATCAAAAGTGCTTGACAAAGCAAAGGAATAGATGCTATATATTTCGTCTTATGCTTCACAGAGCTATCTAATTGATTTTAAAAGAAATACTGAGTCATCCGAAAAGAACGGATGCTATTCATGATAAAATGTAAAGTTTTCAACACAGTGCTGACCTCAAAGTGTCAATTCCCCTGTAGTTGTCTTTTGGGTCGGCGCAGGGAAGAAGGGGGTGAATGTTTTTGTTATTTCTGAAATTATACAGGGAAATCGAATTAAAGAATCGAAATTTTAACTAATTAGAGGAGGATGTTTAATGCCAAGTTTCGTAATCGCTGAAAAATGTGATGGCTGCAAGGGCGGAGATAAAACCGCATGTATGTATATCTGCCCGAACGATCTGATGGTTCTGGATTCCAACGCAATGAAAGCTTACAATCAAGAACCGGATCAGTGCTGGGAATGTTTCTCATGTGTAAAAATCTGCCCCACCCAGGCAGTTGAGGTAAGAGGTTACGCTGATTTCGTGCCGCTGGGAAGCAGCATTATGCCGATGCTGGGTACCGAAGATGTGATGTGGACCTGTAAGTTCAGAAACGGTACTATCAAACGCTTTAAGTTCCCCATCCGTACCACCCCCGAAGGACAGGCCAACGCTTATGCGGAGCTCAAAGGAAAAGACATTGAAAGCCAGCTTCTCTCTACTGAAGAGGCAGACGGAGCAGAGCTTCCGAAACCCATTGCAACTGTCTAAGTTTGTCCCCGATACTGATCGGGAATCTGATGATTGAAAACCGAAATTTGAAATTTTGAAGGAGGATTTTAATATGGCATTACCGAATAAACCTTTGGGCGAACTTAAGGCTGTCAGGGATCCTGAAGTCGAAGAGCGTGAAGTTGATATTCTGATCGTGGGCGGTGGCATGGCTGCCTGCGGTACTGCATTTGAAGTAAAAAAATGGATGGACGATGGACAGAGCGTTCTGCTGTGCGATAAAGCAGCTATGGAGCGCAGCGGCGCTGTTGCCCAGGGACTCTCAGCGATCAATACCTATATTGGTGATAATACCTCGGA
>JAUCGG010000013.1 GCA_030378015.1 Desulfococcaceae bacterium HSG8 | reverse complement strand
GTGTGTTTCGTGGTTAAAATATTAAAATATATAAGCTGAAAGCAGAAAAACCCGGTTAATAACGGCTCTTACATAAATGAGATTTCATGAATCCCTGCCTGACAGGGGCTTACAGATCAGAAAAAAATTTCGGGAAACATTTAAGTCCTCAGAACTGAATATTTTTCTCTTCGTTACAGAATACGGTTATATACCCGGTATTCGGAGACCTGTGAGGGGGCCTTGATCTTAGGTGATTTCCAGAAATGAATGTACCGCAGGTGCGGAACGATTCGTAAATTCCTCCCCTTTAAGAAAAGGGGGGATTTACGGGTTGCTGTACTGCATTTATCGGTATATTTATTTCTGGAAATCACCTTAGTGCTTCGTTTCAGAAATAATGAACAGGTTGTACAGAATTTTCCGAACGCGGAGTGCAAAGCTTGCTTTGCGATAATCCAGCACAGGCGCAAAGCAAGCTTTGCACTCCTCCGTTTTAACCCGGACATTATTTATGAAACAGAGCACTTAGGTAGTCAGCACCTTGTTCCCAAACTCCGTTTGGGAACACACCTGCATGCAAACTCTGTTTGCAGCTACCTTCACACAAAACCGGAGTTTTGCAGGCAATTGCGTTCCCAAACGGAGTTTGGGAACGAGGAGTGGCGGCTTTAGCACTAACACTTTTAATTGCACCCCTTTCCATCTGCTGATAATATAACTCAGAGGATTGCTGTGCGCAATATTTTTTTAATACAATTTTTTGATATTACAAAATAAAATCGTTAAACTTATGTTATTTCGCCATCGGGATTTCATATGACCCCGATCCTGGCAAGGACAAACCGCACGGCTAAAAAAGAAGTAATAAGAAGGGTAAGCGCGGCCATAACATTTAACACGACTGTATTTTTCTCTTTGCCCGCGATTTCCGGATTGCTGAGAAGGTAAAGGATCAATGCAATAATCAGGGGTGTGCCTGTCAGCCCCAGGGCGAGCATCAGGGGGAGTAACAGGAAAAAGCTCCCCTTGACAAAGGGGCCCAGCATACTCAGAAGACACCCGATGAGGATTACCGCGCAAAACCGCCTGTCTTTTACATTCAGTGTCCAGTTCATTTTATCGGAAAGAAAATAGGCTCCCGCCATAAAAGTCGGAGAAATGGTGGATAATGCAGCGCCCCATAATCCTGCCAGAAAAATTTTCATCGCGCTTTCACCCAGCAACGGTTTCAAGGCCAGCGCGGCATCTGTTGCTCTCTTCACCTCGATATTGTCAGGGTGTAGGACAGATGCAGCCACCAGGAAAATCGTCACACTGTAGAATCCGAACGCGAATCCCATAGAAATAATCGTATCAAAACGCGCCAGTTCCAGTTCTTCCCGACCCCAGCCTCTTGCATTGGTGTTATAGGTGTGCATCCCGATGATGGTGATATGAACAGCACCGCCCATGATGGCAGCCATCATCATCGCAGAATCCGCAGCTCGGCCCGGAAGGCTGGGAAGCAGTCCTTTTATTATGCCTCCGACGGAGATGTCCGCCATAAACAAGGTGATTGCAAAGCAGATAACCACAAAGCCCACCAGCAGTTTGCAGATGGTTTCAAAAGGGCGGTATCCCCGCCATATCAGAAAGCTTCCGATCAGGATGCCGTAAAGAATTCCCCACAAAGGGGTATTGATGCCCGTGATAAGCGATGTGATGCCGGAAAGCGCGTTCATCAGCACGATTGCAGCCAGCCAGGTGGCCAGAAGCGCATCAACGGTCAATACCCATGCCCATATTTTCCCCATCCTGGCTTCTGTTGTTTTAATAATGCCCCTGCCCTCCAAGACGCCGATCTTTGCCGCAAGGTATTGGGCTGTTGTCCCGAATACCGCACTGAGTACAACGACCCACAGCATCTGATAACCGTATTTGGCTCCTGCAATTGACACGCTGGCGAGCGTTGCAGGCCCGCAGGCCACAGCGCTGATAACCCAGGCCGGGCCCATTTCCTTCAGATAATTTTTCCATTTTTCAAACATCATAAATGAGTTCCTTTTTTTAGGAGTGCGGAAATGAAATTTTCGCCAGCGAGCGATGCGTGAGCGAGCGGAGTGCAAAGCTTGCTTTGCAATAGTTCCGGCTTCAGCTTGAGCTTAGTGCTCCGTTTCAGAAATAATGTCCGGGTTATAAATTCCGCGGAGTGCAAAGCCTGCTTTGCGGGAATCCCGCAACGGCGCAAAGCAAGCTTTGCACTCCTCCGTTTTAACCCGGACATTATTTATGAAACAGAGTACTTAGTCGAATGACAGGCAAAGCAAGCTTTGCACTCCTCCGTTTTAACCCGGACATTATTTATGAAACAGAGTACTTAGTCGAATGACAGGCAAAGCAAGCTTTGCACTCCGCTAATGTATTTAAGCATCTTTCGCACTCCTCCTGATTACAGATAACAACAAACGGTGGGTTACGCTTCGCTTCACCCACCCTGCATTAATTATGATTTAATACCTGCTTTGGCGTAGAGGTCAAAAAAATGATTGGTAGGTCCGTACCCCTTCCCGATGGAAAGGGAATTTTCAATCGCACCTGTGATATATGTTTTGGCGTCGGCCACGGCGTCAAAGAAATCTTTTCCCAGTGCCAGGTTCGCCGCTATGGCGGAGGAGAAAGTGCAGCCTGTGCCGTGAGTATTTTTCGTTTCAATCCGAGGGCTTTTCAACTGCTTGTAATAATTACCATCATAGAGAATATCTGTTGAATGATCTCCCCCCAGGTGACCGCCCTTGATCACCACCTTTTTCGCATCCATGTCTATAATTTTCTGGGCTGCATCCTGCATGTCTTCAATGGTCCTGATATCCTGACCGGTAATGGCCTCGGCTTCATAAATATTAGGGGTGACGACTTCGGCCAGAATAAAGAGGCGGCTGATCAATGCATCCTGGGCATCCTGATTCAGCAGACGGTATCCGCTTTTGGATATCATTACGGGATCAAGCACGACTGGCGTCCGCTTCACCGACCGGAGGGCTTCTTCAATGGCTTCGATCAGGGGAATGCCGGAGACCATACCGATCTTCACCGCGTGAATCTCTGCATCGTCGAACAGGCATGTAATCTGATCATGAACCATCTGGGGCCTCATTTCCTGGACATCATAGACCTTCTGCGTATTCTGGACAGTCACGGCTGTAATAGCGCTCATGCCAAAGACGCCATGTGCCTGAAAAGTTTTCAAATCCGCCTGGATGCCGGCGCCGCCGGAAGAATCCGACCCGGCAATTGTGAGTGCTGTTTTCATAAAAAATTCCTTGATGAGTTGCGGGGATCGCGGTTTAAATAATCTTCCAACAAGTTGTGGAGCGGAATTCTGTTCCGCCAATTTAACTATATGAAAATAATTTAATTTTGTCCCCGGTTAATGATCTCAGTAGTTCACAATTCCGGACATGCAGAGTGCAAAGCTTGCTTTGCCAGTGATTAACAACACTGGCAAAGCAAGCTTTGCACTCCGTTAAATGTTTAAAATTGTGAGTACTGAACTGTCAGTAAGGAAGGAAAGCACTCCGGAAAGCAGTGTGGAAAGTGTTCTCCGATTCCCTACGACAGTATGAACTGTATCAGGTTCAATGGGTATTGTTCTCAGTTCCGCATCTGGCAGAACACCCCAATCGGAAATAAATGCTGATTTTTAACAGGTCGGAAGAAAGAAGGCAAGCTTTTTTTTGCAGGCGGCAGATCGGGGAAAGAACAAAGCCCTCCGAGGACACGGATAAACACGGATTTCATTACAAAATTATCCGCCAGTGTACCGTGGTCGGAAAAATCATCCCGGAGCGGGAGATACGGATTTCATTACAA
Source organism: Desulfococcaceae bacterium HSG8 (assembly GCA_030378015.1). Taxonomy (GTDB): domain Bacteria; phylum Desulfobacterota; class Desulfobacteria; order Desulfobacterales; family 4be13; genus JAUCGG01. The sequence continues at coordinate 47,011 of JAUCGG010000013.1, read as the reverse complement.
AAAATGATGCGTGTGCATCCGTGTCCTCAAAACCGCGGGCCTACTGAAGTAAATAACCGAACTCGTTCCCGACCCTGAAAGAACCCATAACATCCCTGCCTGTCATTTTCATAAACCTGTGCAATATCTTATCTTCCCGCCTCATAATAATTTCTTTTCGTGTCATAGATTCAGCGCTGGCTGTCAGGAGAATCCGGCGGGCAGGCACTTCAGCTAACAGGGGTAAAACCTCTTTATGCTGCCTGTGAAGCACGGGAACAAGTTTCAGCATAAACGCGATATCGAACGGAGCGTAATCTGTCAGGTAATCTGCTGCTTTTATCCCGGCAATGTCGGCACAGAGCGGGATAAGACGTGCCGGTTTTATACAGGGCGCAAATGTCGTCAGTATGTCAATAACATCGGGGTCCCTGTCTGTCGCCACATAAATATCAGGCCCCTTTTCTTTTTCAAAAGGATATGAAAGCGGATGAATGCCGCATCCGATATCAAGAATTGTCCGCGGCCGGGCAATGAGTTCAGACAGTTTTTCATAAAAAACCGGGTAATGGTCAGCGCGTTCTTTTGTGGAAATATGGGTCAGCAGCAATTCATCGGTAATCTGCCGGATATGTTTAATATCCGCGGATGCAGAGATCTGTTGTTCCAGCTTTTCCCTGAGTTCCCTGCTTTTTTCCCTGTCTGACTGATATTGCCGCAGATGATAGTATATTTTTTTCCTGACATCCTTTATAACTGCTTTGTAGTCCCTGAGCCTTGTGATATCTTCGTCCGGATATCGCTTCAGTATTTTACCCAGCAAATCGGGCCGGCGATAAAAACCCTGTTCTAAAAAACGTCTCGCCATCTCCGGCTCAATCCGATATCTCCCGCAGATTGCCCCGACTTCCTGTTCTATAATATCTTCGGGTAATTCCAGGGGATTACTCATGCGGTTTACTCATTACAAAGGATGTTCCAGGAATCCGCAAACCGGCTTTCCGGAAAGCATTCCTGATGCACTGTTGTTACATGATCCAAGTAGTCGGCAAGGGTATCTTCTTCCAGTCTCACCCTGGCCTCCTGCATGGTGTCCCGAATTACCCCGAGGTTATGCAGGGCAAGTATTCTCGAATCTGACCAGATATCGTCTGATTTGCAGTAAGTGCATTCGCAGGCATATGGCAGGGATTCGGGTCTGCCTGACCGGACATCAAAAGCCCCGTAAGGAGTCATATACCATCCCCCCCGTGCATAATGGATAAAAGAAGATGAATCAAAAATATCGCATCCCATAAAGATGTAGAACGGCAGTTCCAGGGGGTCTCCGCCCCCGTAGAGATGAATGGGAATGTCGGGGGCAATGATCTCCCTGGCCTGTTTGATGACTTTGCCGATAAATTCTATGTCATGATTTTTGTTAAAAAAAGGAACCAGACTCCCCAGGGCAATGTATTTTACCCCGATCTCCATGAGCATTTCCAGAGCATGTCCTCTTAAATCCGAAAAACGCCCCCCCTGCTGAACCCCGATCAGTGTCGCGCGGTCCGCAAGCTTCATCCCTTCCCGGATGCGCTTCAATGTCGCGTCTAATTTCTTGCCTGCTGTTGTCCGATTATCACCGGGAGTTGTGATGATATCCAAGGGGGAAATGATATCCACCCCGATATCCTGCTGGAATCTGATAATTTTTTTATTTGAAAGATACAGGGGGCCTGAAAACTGCTGGAAAGCCCCTGAATCCGTGACAACCAATCCCTCAAAATCCAGGAAACTCTTGATTCCCTGTGGGATGACGGAATTTTTTAATTCTCTTTTTTTATATAGAAAATAAGCATTTGTCATCAGGGCTGTAAAGTTGAATTCATCTTTCAAAGCCCGGGTCGTGACAAAACGGTTTCCATATTCAAAGACTGGCAGAAAAACAGGGAGGGAATATGTGATCCCTTCATTTGTAATAATTGAGCGCATTTATCTGACTTTATATGTAGGTGGGGGTTCTGTTCCATATGCATCGGGCTAAGAAAAAATAACCAACCTCCTGGCTTTTCAGGATAATTTGTTGTAATAACGGGCATATCCTGAGTTTATAATTTTATGGCCCTGTCCGATCTGGAGCATTCCCCATAAGCAGGTTGCATCATTCTGAAGCCTTCTGCTTCGGACAGCTTCATTCATCTCATCCACCGAGACAGGATGTGTCAGCTTCCGGTGTCTCAGCATGTCGAAAATATCCGATGCGGAGCGGCGTGTCTCGTTCTGATTTTCTGATTCGATCTTATCTCCGGCCCAGGCATTCTCAACTTTAGTTGCTTTTCGTCAGCCAGAAAAAGCCGGGTTTCTTTGCTCTGATATTCAGAATCATGTCCAGAAGCATGGTTTTGCCCGGCCATAGGAACATAAACATACTGCCCGAATGATTAACACGATTATGCAGGAAGGTCAAGATTTTTCAGGTTTGCTGTCAAAAGCCGGGTAATCAATTCCTTGGCTGAAAGCGAAAGCGCACCGCCTGGCCATATTTCGGACAGTTTTAATGCAAGTTGTTAATTTTAAATATCATATTGATATTTTGTTAATTTGAGGATAGTTATAGCTGATGAGATGCAGGACAGAAATCCTGCGACATTCCCTGGAAAAAAGAAGCGCGGAAGATATTATCTTAAAGACTGACAGATTTTCCCAGAGAAGTATTGAAATTTTTATCCCATTATGCTATCTGAACAAAAACCTTCTGTTAAAATTAACTGAAAGAGTTAAGACGGGTCAGGAGACGATCATGATGGATTTTGATGAATCAATTCTTGAAGAGTTTGTAATTGAATCCCAGGAACATTTTGAAAACATTGAAGACGACATACTGCAACTGTCAGGACAGAAAGATTCCGCTTACCAACAGCTTATAGACAAAATATTTCGTGCCATACATTCAGTCAAGGGTGCATCCGGGTTTCTTAACCTGCGGAATATCGGCCAGCTTTCTCATGTTATGGAAACCCTGCTGTCCGCGATACGGACAGACAAAATAAAGCCCGAAACCGATGTCGTCAACGCACTTCTTGCAGGCGTTGATCGTCTCAGTACGATGCTTGCAGATGTAAATGCCAGTAACCAAGTCAACATATCTGATATTCATGACCGCCTGGCCGCGCTCCTGCTTGAAGGCTCAGGTTCGGAGGAAATTCAGGATGATCTGAAAGTCGGCATTCGTCTGCGGGATCGGGACGGGGAGGAAATCGGTTTTGAAATCAGCAGGCACACTCTGAAAAACCTTCCTTCATCCCACGGATTTCTTTATGTCCTGAGATACGATCTTTCCGAACTATCTGGAAAAACAGGTAAAAGTCCGGTGAAACTGGTCGGGGAACTCATGGGTATCGGTGAAATCATTGACTCCAGACTTGAAGTATGTTCCGATGACCTTACCCAAGGCGTGCCTGAGGGTCCCCTCCTGTATGACGTACTGTATTCCACACCATTGGAACCGAAAGCCATTTATGAAACACTTGGAATGAGCAAACATAAGGTTATTTTTGTGGATAAAGAAATATTAATAAAAATGGCTGACGAACCTTCTGAAAAATTTCTGCCTATCCCGGGAGATGGAAAAAACTCCGAAGATGGCAGAAAGACTGAGGGGCAGTTCTACAGGGAAAAGAAGACATATGCAGAACCCGGGGAGAAAAAAACACACGGCAACTCCGAATCACCTGAACGGGTTGAGATTCATGCAGACCGCAAAGATATCCGTGTTGATCTGGAAAAACTGGATATCCTGATCAATCTTGTCGGAGAACTGGTTATTGCGGAATCTATGGTGACAAATAATCCCGATCTTGCAGGATTTGAATTGGAGAATTTCGAATCTTCGGCGAGAAATCTCCGACGCATCATTAGCGACCTCCAGGACGTTGCCATGTCAATGCGCATGATTCCGCTTTCCAGAACCTTCAAAAGAATGATTCGCCTGGTGCATGTCCTTTCAGACAAAGTCGGAAAAAAAATCGAACTGAAACTCATTGGCGAAGAGACCGAGGTTGATAAGACGGTTATCGAGCATATCACTGACCCGTTGCTGCACATTGTCCGGAACAGCATTGATCACGGTATCGAACCCCCTGAAGGGAGAAAGACAGCAGGCAAACCGGAAAACGGAACGATAATCATCGAGGCAAAACATGAGGGCGGCGAAGTTCTCATTTCTGTATCAGATGACGGGCAGGGGATAGATCGGGAAAAGATTATTGCCGAAGGAATCGAAATGGGGTTGCTCGGAGATGATGCAAAAACATTCGATGACCAGCGCATATTCGGCCTCATATTCGAACCGGGTTTTTCCACAAACAAAAAAGTAACCGAAGTATCGGGCCGGGGAGTGGGGCTTGACGTGGTTAAAAGAAATCTCGATAAACTGAAAGGCAGGGCAGATATCCGGAGTATTTTGGGTAATGGCGTATCAATCGTTCTCAGAATTCCCCTGACGCTGGCAATTATTGACGGAATGATTGTCCGTGTGGGATCTGCCAGCTATACCATTCCCCTGCTTTCCATACGCGAATCTTTCCGGCCCGACCCTGATCAGGTTACAGTGACTATGGAAGGGCAGGAGATCGTCAGGATTCGTGAGGACCTGATTCCCGTCATCCGTCTGCATGAATTATATCATATTTCTTCTGATCAGAGGGAACTGGACAGGGGCATCCTGATCAATGTTTCAGCAGGTACGAAAACCGTCTGCCTTTTTGCAGATGAGATTATCGGGCATCATCATACAGTTGTCAAGGGAATACCGAATTATGTAGCATCGGCACGCGGAATTTCAGGATGTACCATCTTAGGCAATGGTGAGATAAGCCTTATCCTGGATGTGGGAAATATTATTGATATTGCTGAAAACCGGAAATAATTGACCTCCCGCAGAGCGGGAGGTATCAGGAAGCCCGGAGGGGGGCACTGAGCCGTACTGTAACAGATGTCGCGGTTCTGATCAGCTGCATCCGAAGCCCGCCGTTTTTCCGGTTTCGTCAGACCGGCCCCCTCGGAAGAGCTTCTCACACCATGTTTATCCGGCTGTCGTACCGGGTACCGTGATAGCTTTACCACGCAGGAAGGGTGTGTCCCACCTTTTGCACAAAATGGCTGATCAGAACGAAAACTCCCGGGCGGAATTTCAGATCATGAACCTGAAAATACTGATAAAATATCTTTATATCCGAAAGCGGCGGAATCCGTATACCCGGATAATCAGCTTCTGTGCAAAAGGTGGGACACTGTTTATTATATTGAAAATGTTAATTATTTTCGTATTGTCTCATGATATGTCCCGAGCCTGTGTGCAAAAGGTGGGACACACCCCGCAGGAACGGCAGAGCCTCCGGGGGTCGCTCCTCCAGAGGCGGAGGTTTTAAAGTTTAATAATAAAAATAACAAATTACAAGCACCAAATTCCAAATCCGAATTGACGTTTGTGATTTGATCTAAGTGCTCTGTTTCATAAATAATGTCCGCAAAGCTTGCTTTGCGCCACTGCGGGATTCCCGCAAAACAGGCTTTGCACTCCGCTGAATTTATAACCCGGACATTATTTCTGAAACGGAGCACTTAGTGGCCCGTAAAACGGAGTGCGGAAATGGAGCCGTTAGGCAGAATTTTCGCATACAAAAATCGCGAAAATTCCGCCTAACGGCTCCATTTCCGCACTCCGTTCCGGGCAGAATTGCCGTTTGTGGTTTGTGATTTATTTGTCTTTTGTGATTTATTAAGGAGACTTCAGATATGTCGGAGAAAAAAAACAGGGAAATCGTCGAAGATGATTTTTATGATGATGAGGATGAGGATACTCAGAAGGATAAATATCTGACCTTCCAGTTAAGCAGCGAAGTCTATGGGATTGAAATTTATCATGTTATCGAAATTGTGGGTATGCAGAAAATCACCGAAGTGCCGGATATGCCGGGGTTTGTCAAAGGTGTGATCAATCTGCGGGGTCAGGTTATCCCTGTCATGGATGTGCGAACCCGTTTCTGTATGAAACAGCGGGAATACGATGACCGGACGTGCGTGATTGTGATCAGTATCGAGGATACCACCATCGGGCTGGCGGTTGATACGGTAAATGAGGTGGCCGATATTCCCGAATCGAATGTATCTCCTCCGCCTAAAATCGGCAAGGGAATCAGCAGCCGTTATATCCGGGGAATGGGAAAAACAGAAGATGATGTGAAAATTCTCTTGGATGTGAACAGGCTGCTTTTTGATGAGGAACTGGTTTCTTTATCAAACGCCTCCGTTTCGCAGTGATTTCCGAAAATGTAGGGTGGGTGGAGCGAAGCGTAACCCACCATCAGTTATCGGTGGGTTACGCTTCGCTCCACCCACCCTACTAGTACATCAACTTGTAAGTTCCTCCCCCCTTTTTTAAAGGGGGGCCGGGGGGGATTTCTGCCGCAACCCCCTTTTTTGTAACATAAAATCCCCCCGGCCCCCTTTAAAAAAGGGGGGGACGAACTTAAAAAGTGATGTACTAGTCTGAAACTTGATCAGATAAACAGAGGCAAATCATGGGATTAAAATCTGTTCAGATCAGAATTGTTCTGTGGGCCGGGTTCTGTTTACTGGCAACTGCGGGAGTTATCATTGCCTATTCATCCATATCCCTGAGAGATACTGCCATTGATTCATCTCAAAAGCGTACCCTTATGCTGGCAAAAGGATATGCACGCCAGATAAAAGCGGAATTGGAAACAGTGTTTATTTTGGCCCGGAATCTGGCAGAATATATGCCAGGTTCTCTGTTTACTGGAGCAGGAACAAAGACGGTGATATCAGGGCCGAGCCTTTGGCAGATTATGATACCGGTGATTATTACCGGATTCCCCGGGAAACCGGAGGAGAATGTATCCTCGATCCTTATATTTATCCGGTCCAGGATAAAGAAATCTTTATTATAATGCGTGATGCGTGATGTGTTTGGGATATTGAAATTTGAGATTTATTTGAAATTTGGTGCTTGCTATTTGTTATTTCCGGTTTTTTAGGGTTAGGTAAAGATAAGAAAGAAAAGGAGAAGTGAAAATGAGACAATCCCCCGTCAGTCGTCGGGAATTTCTTAAAAAAACTGTTGCAGGATGCGCTGCTTTCACCATCGGTTTTCCAAGTATCGCCCTTTCAAAGACCACGCTGAAGATAGGATATCTGCCGATCCTCGATCATCTGGCCCTGATGGTCTCTCACGTAAGAGAAAACGATTCTCTCAGGGAGATAAGTGTTGAACCAATGAGGTTCAAATCATGGAGAGCGGCCGTGAACGCTCTGAAATCCGGTGTCATTGACGGGGCCTTTTTGCTGTCCAATCTTGCGATGGATCAGTTTGCAAAAGGAGTTGATATCAGATCAGTTCTGGTTGCCCACCGAAACGGCTCCGGAATCACGGTAAAGAAAGATTCCCCGATAAATTCGCCGGCTGATCTGAAGGGAAAAAACATCGGCATTCCTGCGAAGATATCAACCCATACCGCACTGCTTGACAAATATCTCCGGCAGGGCGGACTTTCTTTAACAGATGTGAATACACGGGGGATCGCCCCTCCGAACATGATTCCTGCCCTTAAGGAGAACAGGATTGATGCCTTTATCGTTGCCGAACCTTTCTGTGCAAAGGCTGAAACAGAAGGAATCGGAAGAACGCTTGTCTTATCCAAAGACATCCTTAGTAACCATATATGCTGTACTGTGGTCGTCAGAAACCAGGTTCTGAAGGCCAATCCGACAGGTATCCGAGAGTGGGTGGGCAGCCTGAAGCGGAACGGCAGTTTTATTGACCAGGATAAAGTGAAAAACGGCGGAAAAACAATTGCCAGACTGGCAAGAAAATACGTGAAATTTGATGAGAAGATCATTATAGCTGGGATGATGAATCCGAATGACCGAGTTACCTATACGGATATGAACCCTGAAATTGCTGATTATCAGGCAATACTTGACATGTCTCGTGATGCCGGACTCATCGGAAATATTGATTTAAGCAAGTTTGTGGATAACAGTTTTTATAAAAATATTTCAAGGATTCCCGGATTAGAATTAAAATTTCGGGCAACATTTAAGAAGTTAGGGGAGTGATTTTCAGTCCCGGAGGGACGACTGAAAATAGCCCGGCAATTCATTGCCGGGTGAGTATTCCGGATCATCACGTCCCGTAGGGACGACTGAAAAAAAGCTTTTCAGTCGTCCCTACGGGACTGAAAAACGGGGACATTTGCCCCGGCAATAAATTGCCGGGCTATTTTCAGTCGTCCCTCCGGGACTCCCCCAAGTTGTAAATGCGCCCATAACAACCTTAACAGGCTCGCTTAATATGCTCGCGGGGGATTGACAAATCCCCCGCACCTCCGGAAGGCTCGGATTTATCAATCCGAACATAACAATAACAACCTTAACAGGCTCGCTTAATACGCTCGCGGGGGATTGACAAATCCCCCGCACCTCCGAAGCGAACGATAAATAAATGCTCATAAAAAGCCGGGTTTTTCACCCCGCCATGAAAATATTTGAGTGAAAACAGCTAAAAACCCGGCTTTTCAGAATGCATTTCACGGTAAAGGAGGAAAAATGAAAATCAGCACCAAACTGCTGCTTAATTCCCTGATTTCAATATTGTGTCTGTCGGTCGTAGGAGGATCAGGATATTTCTTTACGGACAAAGTAGCAGAAGTATCTATGACTATTGTTGAAACCCAGGCACTTCCCATTATCCATACCAATAACGTGGAGAAAGATATAGGGATAATTTTTCTGCATTTTATCGTTCATACCGGTATCACAGAACCTGATGAAATGGAAAAAATTGAGCAGAAAATTGACAAAATAAAGGCTCGCCTGACCCAAAATTTAAGAGAAGCCGGAGGAGGCTCTGGCAAGAATATTTCAGCCTCTTCTCCGAAATGGATAGGAGAATTTCAGAAAGAATGGGAATCGTTCAACAGTTCAGCCAAAGAAGCATTAGAACTCAGCCGGAACTATGCCAAAGAAGATGCGCTTGATATGCTTATCGGAGAAGGATGGACATCCTATGAGAGAATATTGAGTATTTTTGATACTCATATTGATAAACATCGCCGGCAAATGGATATTCTCAGCAAAGATGCGGTCATGACCCGTGACAGGGCTGTGATATGGATTATCGCTTTTACCCTGATGTTAGGTATCGCTGTACTTGTATGGGGCGTGTTTATTATACATTCAATCAGCAAAGGCATTTCTCATGTCCGGGAAACGGTTCGGAAAATTGCCGATGGAAAGCTATCGGTTCGCTGGGAATCGGACACCAGGGACGAATTGGGAGAATTGGGAAATGCTCTGAATGTAATGGCAGACAGTCTTGAGGCAAAGGCCGGAATTGCTGAAAGTATTGCATCGGGCGATCTGACAAATGATGTTGAACTCGTTTCCCAGGAAGATGTCTTGGGAAAGTCTCTTCAAAAGATGACACTCAGCCTGAGAAACATTCTCGGCCAGGTAAACAAAGTTGCATCACAGGTGGCCGGGGGTTCTGCACAGACTTCTGATTTCAGCCAGTCTCTTTCTCATGGCGCATCAGATCAGGCAGCCTCCCTTGAACAAGTTACCAGTTCGATGACCCAGATTGAGGCCCAGACTCGGACAAATGCGGACAATGCTTCCCAAGCCAGTAAGATTGCCAGTCAGGCGCGTGAAGCGGCAGAACAGGGTGCGGCAGAAATGACGAAGATGATCGGTGCCATGAAGGATATCAGCGAATCCAGCAAGGCTATTGCCCAAATTATAAAAGTAATTGATGAGATTGCCTTCCAGACCAATCTGCTGGCCCTGAACGCTGCTGTGGAGGCAGCACGGGCGGGGCGTCACGGAAAGGGCTTCGCGGTGGTTGCGGAAGAGGTACGGAACCTTGCAGGCCGAAGCGCCAAAGCTGCCAAAGAGACCGCAGATCTCATAGAAAACTCTGTATATAAGGTTGAAAACGGGAATGATATTGCAGAGGAGACCTCGGAAGCATTAAACAGGATCGTAGAATTTTCAAGGCAGGTTGCGGAACTGATAGGAGAGATTTCCGTCGCATCAAATGAGCAGGCCGGGGGAATCACCCAGGTAAACCAGGGGCTCGGGCAGATTGATCAGATAACACAGCAGAACTCGGCCAATGCCGAGGAAACCTCTTCGGCCGCGTCAGAGCTTTCCGGGCAGGCGTCAAAGTTGCGGCAGGTTCTTACACAGTTCAGATTGGAGGCCGGTGAGAATCACGAATTTGAATTCGAGGCCGATTTCTTCCCCGATGGCCTGTTTGATGAATAAATAGTCATTATTATTAGGGCATCCTTCATAAAAGCTGAAAAGTAGTTTACACTTTTCCAGGCTGTAGAACAAATTTGCAAATTGTTTAAACGATTTGCAAAATTGTTCTACAGTAAAGTGTAAACTGGCAAATGAAGGATGCCATTATTAGTACAACAACTTGTAAGGGATTTCCCAAAAAATAAAATACCCGAAAATGTAGGGTGGGTGGAGCGAAGCGTAACCCACCATCGTATCATTCGCCAACAAAGATGGTGGGTTACGCTAGCGCTCCACCCACCCTGCATTTTCCGGAATCGGGTATTTTATTTATTTGGAGTTGTAAATGCGCCCGTTCATGGCACAAAGCAAGACTTCGGCGTGAGCTCAGTCGAACGCTTTGTACTCCTCCGTTTTAACCCGGACATTATTTATGAAACAAAGCACTTAGGGACTGGTGAATCTGCAAATCTCCGTGGCGGCACGGTGAGATATTCAACCTGCCTCGGATGCAGGTCATGAATATGCATAATGCGTTTCTCTTCACAAATAACGTATTTTAATTACACAAAAATTTAAAATCCAATACTTGCAGACTTATGCGATTTTTTCTTCACTGGGATATTCGAAATTAAAACCCCGATTTCTCAGGCGAAAAATTCGTTCAGACAGCAGACAGATACATCTGTTTATGAAAGGAGAATAACTATGAATTTTCTGAACAATCTGAACCTTGGAAAAAAATTTATGGCAGTGGAGATCATGCTGCTACTCGCGGCATCTTTCTCTGTGTGGGGGATGTGGGAAATTTCAAAAGCCATGTACCTTCAAAGGTGCGAACGGGAACATATAGAATTTGCCACACTTCTCGAATTTCGCGGAAAGGCTTATATTGAGGTCTTAAAAGAAAACTCGGGCGATAATTCATATGCAGCCGAAAAACTCCTGAATGCCAGATCCGACATCCGAAAGAAAATGGGAATATTTCAGTTAGTGGAAGAAACCATAAAACAACCGATCGGCGTATTTGAAGGCACAAATTCACTGGAGAGAATGATCTTCAGATTTTTCGGATTCGGAAAAGCTTTTGATCTGGCAGCAAAAGATGAAAAGGAACTCCGGCTGATGAAGGATGTTTTAGAACAGTTTCAGAGCAAAAGAACTGACTTGGAACATTTCGAACAGGAATTCCTGCGGCTTATCGGGGAAGTCGGCGAAAACAGTGCGGAGTTTACAATTATTGTCCACAATGCTGCCATGTTCATCCGAAATCTGATGATTTCGCTTTCTGTATTTTTCCTGGCTGTAGCCACGGCATTCCTGTTTATCCTGGCCGGAATGACAATCAGCCCCCTGGCCAGACTGACAGAGTTTGCTCAGAAGATTGCCAGAGGTGACCTGAGCCAGCCTCCGGATATTAAACAGAGAGATGAAATCGGTATGATGGCGGATGCGTTTCAGGAAATATCCGAGATCCAGCGGAAGCGGTCAGAAGCAGCGGCAATGATCGCGACAGGCGATCTCACCGCAGAGGTTGAGATCGGTTCTGATGAAGACATGCTTGGGAATGCCCTCAGGGATATGACCCGCAGCCTGAACAGCATTATGGAAATTATTAACGAAGCATCATTACAGGTGGCTTCGGGTTCAAAACAGGTTTCAGAATCCAGTCAGTCTGTGTCCAAGGGAGCGAATGATCAGGCATCCTCCCTTGAGCAGGCCACCAGTTCCATGATTGAGATCGGTTCCCAGACCAGGGCAAACGCGGAAAATGCTTCCCAGGCCAGCCAGTTGGCCAGCCAGTCCCGGGAACTGGCTGAGAAAGGTACAGGGGAGATGGGGAATATGGTAACGGCAATGGAGGATATCCGTGACGCGAGTCAGTCCATTTCCAAAATCATAAAAGTCATTGATGAGATTGCTTTTCAGACCAATCTGCTGGCCCTGAATGCAGCGGTGGAAGCAGCCCGGGCAGGCCGTTATGGTAAGGGGTTCGCCGTAGTTGCCGAAGAAGTACGCAATCTTGCAGGCCGGAGTGCCAGGGCCGCAAAAGAGACAGCAGAACTCATTGAAAGTGCTGTAGAAAAGGTGGAAAAAGGAAGCGAAATCGCAGATCAGACAGCCAGCGCATTAAACAAAATCGCAGAAGCCGCGATCAAAGTTGCGGAACTGGTAAGTGAAATAGCTGCTTCGTGCAATGAGCAGGCCCGGGGGATTTCCCAAGTGAACCAGGGACTCGGACAAATTGATCAGGTCACGCAGCAAAACACGGCAAATACAGAGGAAACAGCTTCTGCCGCAGAAGAACTTTACGGGCAGGCTTCCCAGTTGCGCCAGGTTATAGCGCAGTTCAGGTTGAAGGCAGATTACAGGAGTGAACATGAATTCGACACGGATTTGTTCCGCGAAGAACCTCATTTTGAAGCAAACCCCTTCCCCGTGGCGGGGGAGTCTGTTGCATCAGCAAAGAGTGAGAGCGGGCGACTTATTAAACCGATTGATAATATTCCTTTTGATGACACAGAGTTTGAAAAATACTAACGATCTGCCAGGGGGGAGTTTCTCCCTTATAAGCAGTGTCTGAACGAAAAATAGTTAACCTGTTTATTTATAAAAGAATAGTGCCGAAGATTTGAAACGAAGATTTTCGATATATTTTCTCATTTTACTGTTAAATTTATTCGGATACTTTTTACTCAGATAGTTTATCTCATTCTTAATCATAAAGAATCAAGCTTTGGCATTGAAGCAACCCGTTCTTTAGGCTTTCTTTTTTTGCATGCTTTGAAAACATCTTTTCTGACCGGCAGTTTATCAAGCGACATTTTTGATTCTGATGTATTATCTGCTACAAGATAGTGAAACGAATTATTAGATTTGTCATCCCTGGTAATGAGATCAGTGAAGTTTAAATCATGCTTTATTTCCGGCAGATCATGTTTTTTTTACAACGAGAATATGACGGTGATGAAAAAAGCTTAATTTGTAATTCAGGGGATTCGGGTATTTATTTTGCATTTCATATCTTGTATTTTACTGATTACGCGCTTTATAAAAAAATCATCTATTTTCAAAGTGTTTTCCAGATTTGACAGGAAATTTTGAAATTTTCGTTTACCGAACTCATAATAAAATCGTATGCATCCGTGTCCCATACATACCGCTGGTTACACTTAAATGTTGCCTCAAATTTTAATCCTAATCCGGGAAGCCTTGTCTGGCAGGCTTTTACTGATTCGCTGCTGCCCGGAAAGTTCGGCATTTTCCTACCCGGACATTATTTATGGAACGGAGTGCTTAGTTAAATCTGTGTCCTCGACGATAGGGAGATTTTATAACAAACGCACGCTTTACCATTAAATCATTTATTTCTAACCCTCTAAATTCTTTAGGATTTTTATTCTTATGAAGAAAGCTTTGTATTTTTGATATAAATTCGTCATCCGGATCAAACAAAACCACTTTTGAAACTTTGACTATTTCTTCCCTGGTTAAAACATTTTTAAGTGTATTTACTACAAATTTCAATGATTCAATATCTTCAGAGATCAGATTTTCAGCAGAAATAATTACATCCCACCTGTCCTGAACATTGCCTTCTAATTCAAAAAGCGCAAGCAGTCTGACATTTCCTTTTTCCTGAGAAATGGATTTCTCAATCAAATTGAATTTATTGATTATTGCGTCCATAATATCATCACCTCAGAGCAACTATCAGTTTTTCGGTCGCATCAATCATATTACGAGTGGTGTTTTTGTTTTCCGTTCCTAACGGTCTGTATCTGTATTCCGGTTTCCACTGAGTTACTACCGACCATTCTGAAAGGAAGTTACTTTTTATTTTATCTTCAACCCCTGAAAAAACTAATAACACATCCAAATTATGAGTCTTTAATGATTTATAATCCTGAAATTCTCTGTTTGAACTTGGAAAGCCTGTCCACTTCAATGTTCTGCATATTCTTGCTTTTAATGCTAATTCGACAGCATAACCGCACAGGTATGTGGCAGAATCATATCGCCTGTTTCTGAACAATATCTCCGAATCTTTTAAGCGAGCTTTAGCAAGTTTTTTAAGTTCCTTTTTCGAGATCATGTTAAAGAGTCATCTGAAAATTAACCCTGTTAAAAACAACGCCTTTTGGGAGGAAATAACGTCCTGAAATAACATTGTCTGAGAAGTAAATCCTGCTCGTTCCAGAGGGATTATCCCGATTTGCGGGGGTCTGCTCAATAATCAGCCTTAAAATTATCCTTAGATTATAATGTATTTGATAGCACAAAGAAAATATTTGTCAACAAAAAGTTATTTTCAAACAGACGGATAATATAATTTTTTCAGAAATCAGCCAGTTCCTGCCTGCAAGCTCAGGGTTCCGATCTCCTGTGACTTCTCACAAAGCAATTACAGATATCGCAGTTTGCAAATTTATGCAATTAAATTAGGCATTGACAAACCAACAAAACCGTTATATGTAACGCTCACGTCGCGAATAGCAGCTAAGGAAAAATCATGGGAGATTATACCGTAACAGAAAGACAAAGAAGATGGAGAGAACGACAAAAAGCCAAAGGATTAAAAATTATTACAGTCAGGTTAAAAGAAGATACAATATTCAGATTAAATAAAGAGAGGATGAAAACCGGAGAAAAATTTAATGAAATTATAGAACGGGCAATTTCTACCTTTTTGAATTCAGAATAGAATAAAAATATCAGTCGGCATAAGGCTATGACTCAGGAATCAATAAAAAATTATCAGGATGACAGCATATCAGGGCGAGTAATCAATGATGACTGTTTAATTACCCTTGATTCAATTCCTGAAGACTCAATAGATCTTGTATATGTTGATCCGCCCTTTTTTACCCAGGGAAAACAAAAAATACTCAATAAAAACAATGAGATTACTGCTTACGATGATATATGGGACAATAAAGACCACTATATGATATGGGTTAAAAACCTGTTAATAAAATTGCATAAAGTTTTGAAAGAAACAGGCTCTGTTTATTTCCACTGTGATTGGAGAACGAGCCATTGGATCAGACAATTATTAGATGAAGTGTTTTTTTATAAAAATTTCAGAAATGAGATAATCTGGACTTATAAAAGATGGTCAACTTCTTCAAACAGCTTGCAAAAAAGCCATCAGTCAATCTATTTTTACTCGAAAACAAATAATCATAAAATTAATATAATATACGAGAATTATTCTTCAATGACAAATCTTGACCAGAATTGGCAGGGAAGAGGGAGAGATTGTCATGGGAGAAGTATTTATAAAAAAAAAGAAAACGGTGAGACAGAATCCTATGGAAAACAAAAAAAAGGTGTGCCGTTAAGAGATGTCTGGGATATTCCGTATCTGAATCCGAAAGCAAAGGAAAGAGTCGGTTATCCGAATCAGAAGCCTTTTGAATTATTAGAAAGAATCATCAGAATCAGTTCCGCGGAAGGAGATACCGTTTTAGATCCTTGTTGCGGAAGCGGAACGACTCTGGTTGCAGCCAAACTTTTAGGAAGAAAATATATTGGCATAGATATATCAGAATCAGCAATCAATATCACAAAGCAACGCCTTAAAAACCCTGTTGTTTCTCGCTCATGCGTTACTTTGAACGGAAGAAAATCTTACTCGAAGTGGATTTATGGAAATAATAAACGAAAAAAGGAAATATTTTCAAAGATCAATGCAAAACCTGTATATCGCAATAAACACCTTGACGGATTTTTAAACCATTCTTTCAACGATGAAGTAGTAGGGATAAAAATATTAGATAATATTGAGAATATAACTGAAAGCACAGAAGGATTTAAAAAAGCTATCAGAAAGAGAAACTGCAAGTATGGTGTAATTATAAAAAACGGTTCATCAATTCAACAAAACCTGTTTTCAGACGAATTGCCGAATTGCGATAATATAGTTTACATAAATTATGGTGAGATCGGGCTTATCGAAGAAAAATTAGGCGTCTTATTTAAGAAATTTTAGTTTTTTCATGTATCTCTTTCAAAAGCATTTTAACATGTTCGTTCTTTACAACGCTTCTCAGGTGATTTTCAAATATTCCCCGTAAATCTATTCCTGTCATCTCCTCAATGTGCTTCCAAGCTTCCGACTTCTCATAAACTGAGCCATATTTACCAAATTCATTTTTCAGTCTTTTATAACTTTTCTTTGCTTGTTTGGGAACAGGCTCGCTAAATATTAATAAAACAGGTTTATATTTTATGCTGTTACATATTGAGGGCTTGGAAAGTATCATTTTAAGCTCATTACCTGCCGTTGTTGCAAAACTCCATTTAATCTCATAACTATATTTTTTATCAAACAATATAACATCACCAGCTTCTTTTGCAGAATATGCTTTTACATCATCACTCATATTATCGTCTGTAAGCAAGTCCTCGAATTTGGAATTTTTTCTGCAATCATATTTATTTGAAAATTTGAATGCTTCATAAACTAATTCATGGATTATTTTGCCAATTCTTCGATAAACGATCCGTGAAACAGATTGGCTGAATTGAAATTTTATCGCTTCTTCTTCTATAAAGCCAAATAGTTTATATGACTCAATGTATAATCTCACATCGTTTGTATCAGCAGACTTTACCACTGACAGCTTATCATTTATTGATTTCAAGCCTTCAATTTCAATAGTAGATGTGGTGAGATATTCTCTTGCAAAATTATTCTCGAATTCATTTGTCATTTTATTCATATCATAATCCTCGGCCTTGCTGAATTCCCCAAAAAATAAATTACCTCTGTTTTCAGGACACGGATGAACGCGGATGCACACGGATCATTTCAGTAATGATATCCGGGTCATAAGAATGCCGATAAATTCCAAAACTGTAAGAGGAGACACCAGAATCGGAGCCGGCAGATATGAAACGAGTCGCCTGACATTCAATGAAGCCCTCCTCATCCCTGTAAAACTTCCATAAAGCAGCCGTATCAAAATAGAATCTCCTATTTTCATCTGTCATTTCTGATCTGAAACTCCTTATCCGGAATTGCCGACAATATCCGTCGGACATCTCCGAGCGGCATGACCTCAGCCAGTTCCCTTACCTTCCCCAGCAATTCTTCCGTTGCCGCATCACGGGAACACCAAAGCGATGAATAAGCGCAAACCCCGTTATAAGCGATTCGCATATCTTCCGAAACCCTGCGCCAGTAAGCATATATCGTATGAGTCACATCTTCCGATGCGATTCCGAATCTCTCCCGGAATATATCGGCCGGCAGTTTTCACGGGCATTCGAGGATTACAAGCTTGAAACCGGCTTATTCCCAAAATTGTTTTTTGTCCAGTAGGACAATTGAAACCGAATTCATTAATTTCCGGGAAACCCAAAGCCCCCGGATTCTCTCTTGCTTTATCCCCGTCTCATTCTGTCCCTATGGGACGGATAAAGAAATTAATGATGGCTTCCACCCGGCAATGAATTGCCGGGCTATTTTCATCTGTCCCTACGGGACAAAATAAAAATCCGTGTTCATCCGTGTATATCCGTGTCCCATACAGATCGCTACATATCCTCAACCTTCACAGCAAGATCATCAATTATGGCTTCCGCTCCGGGATTCTGATATGCAAATGCAAGAACAGAAGATTCGCCTGAGCCAAGTCCCCACTCCAGGATAACATCAGCTATGGGTACAGACGGAATAACTTCAAGCCATGAGGTATTGCTCAGAGTTTCAACTGTGATATCCCGCGGTCCTTTCATTTGTATTTCCTCCGCGACAGCCTCAGGCACAAGGATGCGGCTGGCAAAATGACGCAGAAGTTCTGTCTGATTACCACGGCTGAGGAAAATAAGCGGAGACGCATTGATAACGGCTGTTCTACCCACGTTCAAGTTCCCTGTCCAGATCGTCGAAATCTATTTTGAATGAATCTTTTCCAATGCGGGCCAACGCCAAAAGAAAATCTGTACGATTGAATCCCGCAATTTTTGAAGCCACCTCTTGGGAAATCCTGCCCTGATCATACCAGAAGACGGCGCATGCAAGCCTCATTTCCTTTTACAAAATCATCCGGATTTACCCGTATGGCAGAAAAAATTTTATCAGGTAAAGTCATCGTCAATGTTTTCATCTGAATAAGTCCTTTTTTTTTCTTGTTTCAAATTTAAAAATAAGCAGGAAGATTTTCAGATTTTCTAAGAAATTCCTGTTCCAATACTGTAACTCCTCCTCCTTATTTTAAAAGGAATGATCACATTCCCATGCCGGAGCGTGTGGCAGTCTGAACCGCTGATTCAACAGATTACGCTGATTACGCTGATTAAAAAGTGAACACAATCCGTGTAATCCGTGTAAATCTGTGGTTCAGATGCCCGGTTTTAAACCGGCTTATGCCGGGACTTCCCGGGTCGGCATCACCAGCATATGATAGCCGTAATCCAGCAAAATATCCATAGATTTATCAGCAGAATATTCTATCAGTGCCGATTCCCTGTCCTCATCTTCCGGTGAAGTGACTCTGACCCACAGACTTTCCGGATCTTCGGGACTCTCTGAAACACTGATAAATTTCGCTTCGGGAAATCTTTCCCTGACGTAATTTACGAGTTCTTCTATCAGTTCTTCCTGTTTGAAGTTTATCATTTTTCAATCTCCTTTACAATTAATCCGAGCATTTCCTCTGCTCTCCTCATTTGCCTTCGGGCATTGCTTTTACTCACATGAACTCCCTCATAGTCAGCCCTGTTTCTTAATATCTGCATTTCCAACAAATATGACCTTAATTTAGCCGGATAAATTTTCTGCCTTTTTATCAGCTTCTCACTGAACTCCGCCTGAACCCATTTATGATCGAATTTTTCCCGCTTTGCTCCCCTGCTGATAAGAGCTGCAATCGCTGCCTGAAATGCTGCAAAACCGGTAACTGAGCCTGCCGAAGTTTATGCCCTGTTCGCACAGGCATTATAACATTCATGCTCAAAACCTATTTGTGCGATTTTCAGATTTTCTCCTGCCTTGTTCAGAAATTCCTGTTTCAATGCTGTCGCTCCTCCTCTTTTTTATTTTAAACGGAATGATCATCCCGACTATCCCTGATCGCCTGAACCATGATTCTTAACCGATTCTGATGGCTGCAAGGGGCTGAGTCCCGCAGGGACGAATGAAAATAGCCCGGCAATTCATTGCCGGGGAACTGTTTCCCAAAATTGTTTTTTGTCCCGCAGGGACAATTGAAACCGAATTCATTAATTTCCAGGAAATTTCTTGAAATCCCATCAAAATCCCACCACGCACAGCCGCTCCCGAATTTCGGGATGAATCAGGGCGGATCACGGTTTACAGTGCCGAATACCGAACATACGGTCTGATATATAAATTTACCATGTATATTAGTCGTTTATCATTAAAACGATGAGGTATCCTGAATTTCCGGGTCTTCCCCGACAGAGCTGTTTTCATTCTGTCCCTACGGGACTAAAAATGGATTGATGACTTTCCCCCGGCAATGAATTGCCGGGCTATTTTCATTCTGTCCCTACGGGACAAAAAAATGGATTGATGACTTTCCCCCGGCAATGAATTGCCGGGCTATTTTCACCTGTCCCTACGGGACAAAAAAATGGATTGATGACTTTCCCCGGCAATGAATTGCCGGACTATTTTCACCTGTCCCTACGGGACTAAAAATGGATTGATGACTTTCCCCGGCAATGAATTGCCGGGCTATTTTCATTCTGTCCCTACGGGACTAAAAATGGTTTGTTCCAAACTGAAATCTCAGCAAAAACAGCTTGCGGAATCCGGTATTCGGAGAAAATTTGTTCTAATAAATCCAGCTTATCCAAAATAGCAAATGCAATCAGCGGAGATGTGTCGGCAACAATTTTCATGACTGAAATCTCGCAAGTTCTTCTGAAAGTTCCGAAGCATCGTAATCAACCAGATCAATACCGCTGATATCCAATTCATTCAGAAAATCTGATTTGGTCATATCTGCCAGTTCTGCGGCCTGACCGAATGTAAGTTTTTTATTTTTAAAAAGATACTGAGCTGTGGACAGACGCATCTGCCGGATGAATTCATCCTGATTCTGACTCAGCGTGTATAAAATATTCTGCGGTATTTCAAAACAAATCTGAGTGGTCTCCATGATATTTTCCTTAATGTTGTTGTTTCGGTCAATCCTAATAATTGAGTAATAAGTACCTGATCAAAAGTTTTTTGACATAGCGGAATATCATCTGGTCAGCATTCATGTAATGATATCTGTAATCTGTAATACTCAGACAGTTTTCTGTTATTTCCACATGCTGAAACAGAGCGAGCGAAGTACCGTCTGCAAAATTAATTTTACCTTTGATATACGCCCGGGTCTGAGTCATATAAGTCCGCTCAAGATCAAAAGTAATGACCAGCGGATCATCGCTTATCGCCTTTTCAATTGCCTGAAAATGTGAATTAATCAACTTGCCAGCCTCATAAGTTCTTCTTTCGTCTCCTGCCACTCTCGGATGCCTTCAAATAAAGCCTTCCATTCAAAAAAATCCTGGTCATCACCGATTTTTCCTTTCTGAAAGCGTTCATAAAATTCGGCCGAACTCAGCCTGTATTTTTTTTCAAACATCCCGAGTTTGTTTTCCAAATGGCGGATTGCCAACTCACATATTCTGCTTTCCCTTCCGATCACAGGCAAAAGTTGTCTTTTAACAGGCATATTCATTCCTTTCTTCAGCATGATATCATTATCTGATCGGCGAGCCTCAGCCGGGAATCTCACTTGTCATGTTTAAATTCAAAGTTGTCTAATATCCTTCTTCAACTGCCGGGAATACCCTTCAGGATGAACCGGATCATTCTGAACTCTCTGAGAAATCCTGGCCCATTTTGAAAGCCCGGAATCGGATGATGTTGCCCGATATCCGTTCAGCAAGCTGTTTATTTGCCCCGTGCCAGTTTATAAGAATGCGGCAGTACTGCCAGCGTATAACTGCGGACGGCTTTGCTGCCAGCGTCTCTGATATTGTTGCAAATTCCTTCTGACACCAGTTCATTCAGCAATTGCAGGGTTTCGGTATCAAGTTCTATGCGGATATCTTTTTTATCTGAGTAGTCAGGAATTTCCACAATTTCGGCTAATCCCCGGTCTGCCAGTTCAAATCCGTCGTAACTCTCCATAAATTTTGCGATTTCCCGGTCATTTTCAAATTCGGGAACCGTTTCATTGAGAAACACTTCCAATATTTCGTCTTCTGTAACACCGTGTCTGAAGGCATTGGGAAGAAATCGCAATTCTAATTTCATGTTTTTTGATCACTTCACCTGTCTGAACCACAGATTCAACAGATTACGCTGATTAAAAAATGAAATCCGTGAAATCCGTGAAATCCGCGTAAATCTGTGGTTCAGAACTACGGATTCAACAGATTACACGGATTACGCTGATTAAAAAGTGAACACAATCTGTGTAATCTGTGTAAATCTGCGGTTCAGAACCACGGATTCAACAGATTACACGGATTACGCTGATTAAAAAATGAACACAATCCGTGAAATCCGCGTAAATCTGCGGTTCAGAACCGCTGATTCAACAGATTACATGGATTTCGCTGATTAAAAAATGAACACAATCCGTGTAATCTGTGTAGTCCGTGAAATCGCCTTGATCTCATGCCGGATGTGGGGCAGTCTGGACAATCTGAATCAGAGTTCGGATTAGTTATAAACAAAGTCCGGTCTGATATCAGATTTCCTGCTGTGTGACATGCTCCCCGATCCTTTCCTCCGGACTGATGAGGATGTTATAGCCGTAATCCAGCAGAATGTCCGTCGTTATCTCGCTCGCCATCTCACCCAGTTCGATTTCCCTGTCCTCATCCTCCGGGTAGATGATGTTCACCCATATGCTGTCCGGATTGTAGGCGGTCGGCGTGATGTTGATCAGTTCTATTTCAGGAAATTTTTCCTTCAGTTTTCGGAAAAGCATCCGACTAAGTTCCATTTGTTTGAAATTAAGCATTTCCCACCTCCTGTATTATATTTGCGACAAATTCTTTTGCTTTGTTTAACTGTCTCGATGCCACTTTTTTTGAGACAGACTTCAGCTTGTAATCCGCATGATCTCTGACCCGTTGTAGATCCGAAAGATATGATTTCAGACGACTCGGATAAATTTTTCGCCTCCGGATTAGTTCGGCTGCGAATTTTGCCTGTGTCGTCTCATGGCTGATACGCTCCGTTTTTATTCCTGCACCGGACAAAGCGGCCACGGCTGCATGCAATGCGGCGTAATAAGATCGGTTTGTCGAAGCGTCATAAAGTCCGTTTTCAAAGAGCAGTTCCGCCGCTCTCAGATTCTGCTCCGCTTTTCTCAAAAATTCCTTTTTCATAATATCCTTTCAGCATAAGGCTTCGAAGTCAGTTTCAGTGTTCGGACATTCATCCCCATCTGCACAGATTAGTGATAAGCAAAGATTTCGCTCACTGATAGCTAAAAAATCTTTGTTTATCGCTAATCCATGAAGATGATGCTTCCTCCATCCGAGCTTGCCTGATCTGCTTTTACTGCTGACCTGGGGAGAGGACAAGCCGGAACCCGACGTTGGAGATCCGGGCGCCGGGCGAGACGTAGCTCCGATTCGCCGACCGGCAGATCGCCGCGGAGTAGTTTCCGGGTTAAAATTAAAAAACATCCGTTTTTTAATTTTCCCCGGAATGACAGCTTTAAACTATTGTCATTCCGGGGAAAATCGGAAAACGGATATTTTCCGATTTTAACCCGGAATCCATTGTTTGCAAAAGTTTTCGATCTACTGATATTTATATTGTTCTGAACTGTCCGCAGTCTGAACTTCAGATTCAACAGATTACGCTGATTAAAAAGAGAACACAATCTGTGAAATCCGTGAAATCCGCGTAAATCTGCGGTTCAGAACCACGGATTCAACAGATTACGCGGATTACGCGGATTAAAAAGTGAAGACAATCCGTGTAATCCGTGTAATCCGTGTAAATCTGTGGTTCAGAACCACGGATTCAACAGATTACGCGGATTACGCGGATTAAAAAGTGAAGACAATCTGTGTAATCTGTGTAATCCGTGTAAATCTGTGGTTCAGAACCATGGATTCAACAGATTACACGGATTACGCGGATTAAAAAATGAAGACAATCCGTGTAAATCTGCGGTTCAGACACCTGATTCATTCCCATGCCGGAGCGTGTGGCAGTCTGAACCAGGGATTCAAAAAGTGATTGATTAAGGCTGGGATGACTACACACTCACACCGAAACCTTTGTGCTTTCTTCTCCGAATTGGCTGACGACCCGCACGGCAATCTTTTGGCTTTTTTGTCTGATGTCAATGGGATGGGAAATATGCCCGTAAACCCGGGCGAATGCTTCGTCATCCACTTCGATTCTCAAAGTCTTCTCCGCATTCCGCTTGGCAGTGGTCATTGCAAGATTGTCCAGTCCTTTCTGCCATTTCTGGAATTCTTTTTTCGCACCCCCGCAAAAAAATACCTGCCGGGCCACGAAATTGCTCCCGTCATAATCATCATCCACCATCCAATAGGCAATGTCTGAGACATTCCGGGGCTTGACCATGTCCTTGATGGGATCATAAATGTCCAGACCGAGGATTTCCACCTGAATCTGACTTCCGTTTCTGCGAACCTTTATGTCCGGCTCGCCAATGGTGACAAAGGATGCTGCTTTTTTATCTTTTTTCAGCAAGCCTTCCTGCAACAGATCATCGTGCATCCGCGCTTTTGTAGCTTTGAAGCTGCCAAGATTGGTGGTGACGGTTTCGCTGGCAATATTGCTCTCAAAGGAAAAGCCCAGGATAATGAGCCAGTCCGCATCCCCTCTTGCCCGGCATTCTTTGACAGATTCGTTGACCGCCTGCTTGCTGACCGTTCCGAATTTGGGGCCGATGTGGAGATAGGCTTTTTTCTCTCCCGCGTCGGTGTTGTAAAATCCTTCTGCATGAAGATACGCGCTGCTGATCCGCTCCACTCGGACAAATACTGCTTTTTCTTCTTTGACACCGGTTTTGATCCCCGCGGAAATGAGATGTTCGAAAATGCGTTGTTCAAAGCTTTCAATGTGTTGGGATTCGGGGATTTCCTCATCCAGTGTTTCCGGCAGGATGGGTTCGAAGCTCTGGAGGGTTTCAACGGTGAAAGGGCCTGAAACCCGGAGTCTTTTTTTGTCCGCCTTGGGCTGATCATACAGGGTTTCTTCTTTGGACGGCTCGTCATTGGCAAGGGCTTTCAGGGTGATATGCGGCACTTTCTTGTAAACAAAGCCCTGGCGGATGTCTTTGTTTTTTTCATCGTGAAGGAGATAATAGGGATAGGTCGCGGTCATAAGCCGGGTTTTGGATATGTTCAGGGCAATGCGGGAGGTGTCAATGGCAATCCAGCGGCGGCCCCATTGCTCGGCAACATAAGCGGTGGTGCCGGAGCCGCAGGTGGGGTCTAAGACCAAATCGCCGGGGTCGGTGGTCATGAGGAGGCAGCGTTGGATGACTTTTATTGTTGTTTGAACAACATATAATTTCCCTTCGATTCTATCTTGAATGCCGCCAACATCACTCCATAGATTATTAACAGGATTTACTATAAAATCTTCTAAATACCTTTTATATCTCAGCGTTTTTCCTTCAACAATCAATCTCTTTTTTTTCTTTAAATTCTCAAAACCTTGAAAATTTGTTTTCCAGTATATGGGCGATGGTGAAAATTTTTTTCCTTCAAATTCATAAATAAACTGACTTTTCTTATTTCCACTTTGAGATCGCAGATCAGTTGTCGTATATAACTTTCCTGTTTTATCTTTATCTGTATAGCGTGAAGCACCAGACATACCTGGTTTTTTCTCCAAAAATAATTGTCTATATTTTAACTGTTCATCATTCTTTCCATACCAAATGACAAAATCATTCACTTTATCAAGTTTAGATTTTCCCAGTCCTGTTGTTTTCGTGAAAATAATCAAACTCACGAAATTCCCACTCCCAAACACCTCATCCATCAGACACCGCACCAGATGCACATTTTCATCGGAAATCTGCACAAAACAGGACCCGCTTCCTGTGAGCAGTTCCTTTGCCACCAGCAACCTGTCTCGCAGATAGCTCAGGTAGGAATGAATCCCCAGTTCCCAGGTATCCCGATACGCCTTGATCTGCTCCGGCTCTCCGCTGAGATGATCATCTTTGCCGTCTGTGACATTTCGGTTGTTCATTTTCATCTGCCAGTTGGAACCGTACTTGATGCCATAAGGCGGATCAATATAAATGGTCTGAATCTTTCCGGCCAGGCCCTCACGCTCCAGCAGCGAAGTCATCACCAGCAGACTGTCGCCTTGAATCATCCGGTTTGTCCAGTCATCCTGATGCTTATAATACTCTGAAACCTTGTCAATCTCATCCAGTTCCAGCCCGTTTCCGAAAAGCTCCGGCACAGAGAAAAGGTCCATCTGTTTCTCCCCTTCCGCTTCTTTCAGACTGTACAGAGCGGAAATCAGGGTTTCAGGAGCAATATGTTCATGCCGGTATAAGGAGCGGATATCTGCCGAAAGCGTGTCATCGGCATCGTCGGCACCGTATTTGTTCATCCAGAAAAGCTCCGGGTCCTGCCCCCGGTGGATCACGGGATTTTTGGGGAAATTTGCTTTCTGCTTTGCCTTCACTTTGGGATTCACCTCTTCAGAGCCTGCTTCTTCCTTGGAGGGAATATAGGCACGTTTTGCTTTTTTGTGTTTGATGGTGTCAATTTTCATGTTCTTTCCTTTCTTTGTGTTCTTTTACGGGATGCGAATCGGTCCGGAGCCATCCGCCGAGGGATAAATCCCCGGCTGAAAGCGAAAGTACGCTGAAGCGCACTGGCAAAAGCTGGCTTTAGCCTGCCTGGGCTTTCAGCCTCGGAATTTTTCCGGGGCTTCACTTAGTCCCGTAGGGACAGAATAAGACCAAAGTCTCGCATCTTCATCGTGATGCAGCTACGTCTCTATCGCAATTCTGATACGTCTTGCAGGACAACAGCAATGTCCTCCTCGCCCTCCGTGCATATTGAAACATGGGTGTTCTCATCAAACCCGATTCCCGTAATTGTTACGGCCAAATCCTGCCCGACCATGCCCTGATTGGGAGAGACCGATTCGATTTTCAGTTCCGCATCAGCGGCCGAGAAAGAATCTCCCCTGGGACATCTCTGGACCGCTATGTCAATGTACGAACTCTCTCTGAGCCTGTTTTCGGCAAGGGAACCGAAAAGAAATATGTGGGTACATCCTGCGGCTCTGAGTATTTTCACAGCCTGACGGATATTTTTCTCATAAGGCTCCGGAAGCTGAATCTTGCCGTTCATTGTGGATTTCTCCTTAGAATACGCAGTCGTTCATTTAACTTTGCATAAAACGGATACTCTCCCGCACATTCCTCAGATGTCCCTATGGGACTTGACGATTTGAGTTCATACCCGACCCGGCAATGAATTGCCGGGCTATTCTCATCAGTCCCTACTGGACAGAATGGCGAAACCAACCTCGCCATGTTTATCGCTGCGAGACGGAGAATCAGAATCCGCTTTACTTATATACGACTGACCTAATATCAGCATCCAGGTCTTCATGCAAGGGACCGGCGGCAACGGTCACTGCGGCCCATACCGGATGATTTGAAACATGCTCTTTCGCTTCCCGGAGACTGATTCCACATCCGGTTCTGATCGCCTTTATTGACTGAGTGATGGTGAGTCCCATATCATACAGTTTCCTGATGCTTTTTTCCATGGGAACACCTGCTGAAGAATCTTCCCTTATCTGTCCTATTATATTTTCAGGTATTGCCTGGCTCTGAATTTTAAACATGTTATTACCTCCAATGCAAATCATCATAGGTTATGTTTTCCAGATTTTCATCCACCCGGTCAGGATGACTCGGATTTGCGAATCCGAACACTTTTCCGAATTATTCATCAGATCAGATCCACAGTGATATCTATTTCCTTTCCCGGACTCGCTGAAGTACTTCTCTTGGCACGTTCTCCCGTGATTCTGAGTTTTCTGAAACCCATTTTCCGAGCGGCCTTTACGAACTGAGTTCTCAGTACCAGGAAAGTCTTTGAAAGACCCGTAAGTGGTACTTCATCCCGGCCATATATCGCAATATCTCTCACATGTAATGTGTTGCTGTCAATAATTATTTCAGCCAGCAAATCAACCGTTCCTTTTGATGTGGTGATTTCAAGTTCAAGAATGTCTTCTCGTTCAACCGCTTTGAGAAACTCAACTAACGTATCTGACAAATCATTATTGGCAGTAAGCATATATCTATTCTGTCCTCCGCAAGCTATTCTGAAGTGATCAAGTTCATATCCGGGCTGTTCTCAGTTGTCTCTGCGAGACAGGATTCGTGCGCCATAACCGACCCGGCAATGAATTGCCGAGCTATTCTCAAAAGCTTCCTACGGGACCGTAACATTCGCCACAGCATCATCGCCTGACCTTCGATGTTGTGGTCAATCAGAATAGTTGCCATATTCCTGCCCCAGCTTCGTCTTTTCGGCTTCCAGTTTCATCCAAAGCCCTTCTTTTCCTGATCTGCGGGGCATTTCTCTGATTCTGGCAAAATGTTCCCGGTTGTGCTCCTCCCAATATTGCCGGATTTCCTCTGCCTGTTGCAAGACGAATCTGTATTCGGCTTCAACTTCCGTCCGGTTGTTTTCAATATAATCCATTGCGTCTTTTATCTGTCTGTCCGTCAGGTTCAGCCAGTACTGAACCAGTTCGGGAGGCCAGTTTTCCGTGACATAATCCATCACGTCATAAAGCGTGATTCGCGTACCTGCTATGGACAGCCCCCGACTGTCCCTGACAATGGTGGTCTGAGAATTGTTCATCGTTCCCGCCTTTCATATTCGCATTGCTCAAAACTGTTAAAAAAACAACTGTGCCCATGGCACTGCTCAACAACCGGCAACTGACACAGACATATCGCACATCACCACGAAGAAGGCACCGGAAACATCAGCATATATCTTCGCACCGTAAGCGTCCCGATTTCCACTGTGACAGCGGTGTCCGCATATCCGGGAGCTTTGGCCGTAAGCGTGTAAGTGCCAGGATCAAGGCCCCAGACATAGAAGATGCCGAAGAAGTCATTGTAATAGACACCCCTTCCGTTGCTGCATGTAATTTCCAGATTTTCACCAAAGTTTCCCAAAGAATACGAAGGATATTTATAAATATAACCGATAATCCCTCCGAGATACGCAGGCGCATCGGCAATTCCTGACTTATGCAACGGTGGATTCTCACTTTTGCGGGAATGACATGCACAGGCCAACTTCACAATTGGAATTAGCTGGCTTCAGCCTGCTTGGGCTTTCAGCCCCGGAATTTATTCCGAGGATTTCCTAAAATAAGGAACAAATATTATCCCTCAACTGATTTTTGATATCCCGGATATCATTTGAGATTTCAACAAAATGCCATTCATCATATCCGTAACGGTCTTTTACGGCATTGACCGCGGGAAGCCAGCGATTTTCAAGAAACCATTTCTTTTCCGCCTTTTCCTGATTCATGCCGGTAATCTCAATGATGAGATTCACGGATTCTCCCCTTTCCCCTTTGCACCGGGCAATGAAATCCGGATAATACAGCTTGTCACCGCCACCTTTGACATAGGGAACGGCAAAGCCCAGATAGGCGTTTTTCACATAGGATACGACCTCGTCCATTTCCTCAAGGGTCTTTGCCGCTATCTGCTCCCAGGTTTTTGTGTCTGCCACCACATAATTGACATGGCTTTTCACAGTGGGATAAACCCGCCTTGAGGTGTTGCCGCTCACATATTTGCTGCTTCCAAAGCGGTTGTAAAAATTGAAAATCGGCAAAATCCGGTCCGTGTGTTTCTGCTGGGAATAGATTCCCAGCATGATATGATCACAGATGATCTTTGGCTCAAAAAAATACAACACTTTTTTGTATTCCGGATTCTGAACCCCGATAAGCATAATTTTGGTGTCATACCATTCCTGAACAATCTGCTTCAGCTTGTTGAATTTCTGAAAATAAGGCTTTCCGTCCTCATCAGAATAATAATGCCTGATCATCTCTCTGGTAATCAGATAAATCAGTTCCTGATCCCGTTTTTCCAGAACCGTCTCCACTTTCAGTTCATTTTTTTCCTCTGAAAAAGCATTGGACATGACGGTTTCAAAGGGAAAGCGCGAGCCGTCAATCTCAAAATTCTCCACCTGGGAAAAATCAGCCATGATATCGCCTTCGACACTTTCAATCCTGTACCCCGTGAGATTCGGAAAAGTGATCTCATAAGCTTCCTGTCTCTCAGGCAGCGCGTGAATCCGGGTGTGTTCAGGGGGATCAACTATGGTTGTGTCGCCACCCTTGAACATTTTGAACGGAACACCTATGATATGGGCATATTCCGGCGGAAATTTATTGTCTTTTCCCAAGTTGTAATTCATCCGCCTCAGTGCCCTTCCCGCGACCTGCTCACACAGCAGTTGGGAACCGAATGCCCGCAGTCCCATGATATGCGTGACATTGTTGGAGTCCCATCCCTCTGTCAGCATGGACACGGAAACCACACAGCGCACATGCTCCCCCAGACTGCCCCGCTTTCCCACCGTGTTGACGACTTCCCGCAGGATATGGCTGTCCGAAAGCTTTTCCACGGAACCGTCAGGATGGGCGATACGATATTCCTGCTTGAAGTTTTCGACTTCCCGGGCAAAAACCTTTTTGAATTCAGCATTGATCTGATCGGAATTTTCCAAAGCATGACTGTCAATCAGAAGGGTCGGAGGTTTTTGCAGGGGCTTGTGAGTTTCCCCGTCAAAATTGGAAAACAGCTCATAATGACCGGGAACCGAGCCGGCCACTTTCCCCTCTTCGTCTGTCAGCTCATACCCCGCGATGAATTTGTAAACCTCCCCGGATACAGAGGTGTTGTTGCAGACCACGATGAAGACCGGCGGGGATTCGAAGAGTTTCCGCTGGGTTTTTCCCTCGCCCTGATAAATATTCTTATAATGACTGTAAAACTGATCCAGCGCGGCTTTGACTCTGCCCGGCAGTCTGGGCGCGCGCCCGTTTGGGCTGTCCCTGCCTTCCCTTGCCTCTTTTTTAAGGGTTTTCCGCCCTTTTTTCGGAAGCTCCTTTTTCACATGCTCATACAGATTTCGCAAAACCGGCATGGAAAGTTCATGGGTGTTGTCAGACTCCGGCAGAAAGGGAATCTTGACCAGCCCGGATTCAATGGCCTCAATCAGCCCGAAGTCGCTGACCACCCAGGGAAACAGGGTGTATGCCTGATAGCCGGAACCCTGAAGATAATACGGGGTTGCGGACAGATCATAGACACAGCCGATTTTGAAATGCCTCGCCACCTGAAGCAAACCCGTATGCCACAAAGCCGCTCGCTTGTTTTCATCCGCGGATTTCTCCTCGTCGGTGTTTTTGCCTTTTGCCTTGGGCAGATAGCAATGATGGGCTTCGTCATTCAGCACCAGAACCCGGGATCCGGGCCTGAATTTGCCGAGCAGCCGCCGCATGACCTGACGATAATCTTCCCTTGCATGGGTCTTTTTTCCCTCCGCATTTATTTTGCCGTCAGAGGGGCTTTTTTTGTTTCCCTGCAAGGTTTTTGCCTCAAACGCGTGATAATTGCTGATCACAATTCGGCTGTTCAGATTGGCCAGTCTCTGGTCCATATTCCGGGGCACCAGCCTGCGGATTCGGTAATAATCCTGAATCTCATTGAAATTTTTGTTTACCGTGTCCACAAACAGAACCCCCAGACGGTCCCGGATGGTGACACCCGGGGCAATGACCAGAAAATAATCACTGAAGCGCGTGTCATTCCGATATTCCTGACGGTTGAAAAAATGGTACAGGATCAGCGCGGCCATGACAACGGTTTTGCCGGTTCCGGTTGCCATTTTGAAGGCAATGCGGGGCAGCGCTGTTTTTGCCCCGTTTTCAGTCTGTGCCGCGTTCAACTCGTTCAGAATATGCTGGCCCGGATTGGAGCGGGCCGCGACCTCATTGAGCCATATGCCTGTTTCCACGGCTTCCCGCTGTGCGAAAAACAACTTCTTCTCTGCGGGCCTTTCAGGATTTCTGAACCAGAAGTTCAGGAGTTCCCTGCTTACCCGCGTGGTGTTGGGATAATCCGCGGCTCTCCAGTTTCCCACCTCGTCCCGGATCAGATTGATGATGTGCTTTCCGTACTCCTCCTGAAAATCATTGACCTCGAAAACTTCGGACTGGGGCCCTTGTTTGACAGGAATCACCTGAATATCAGGGGTGAAGATTCGCCTGCCCTTTCGGATATCGTCATAATTCAGATTGCCGTCCGAATCTGTGGCATAATGGCGTTTCGGCTCTTCATACGGATTGTTCAGAATGGGATTTTCAGCGCTCATGTTTCATCTCTCAAAAATTTTTTATTTTCGTGATGCAATTTCGAGGCATTCAGTGTCAGCGTCGGGTGAAAGGCAATATCTTTGCATAAGTGCCTACCGGAAAGTGTCAGAGTAAACTCAAATTGATAATTTATAACATACCGGAACAGCATGTAACATGCAAGAAGTTTTTCAACGCCCCGTTTTTAAACAACTGTCTTCCCTTTTTCATCATTCCTCCTCCCTCATCTTTAAATTAACCATAAAAAATTATTATAAAAAAATACGGATTTCAAATTCATCCCGCCCGGTAACTCTCTTTAAGAACTTTTTTACAGAATGAAAATCCGACCTGTCCCCAGATAATTCTCCGGATACAAAACAACTTCCGATAACCTCATTTTAAGGCTCTTCCTCCGGATCGTAACAGGGAATACCGACTTTTTCACAAACATTTTTCAAAGAATGATCCGAGGTCACAAAAGTAATATCGCTGAAAATTGGGCGGGCATTCCTGACAATTGCCAGATGCAATGCGTCATTTGAGCCTATGCTCTGCTGATGTCCGTGTTCCAGTAAAATCCTTTCTGTTTCTCTGAAAGAGGCTTCAGGGATCGGAATCATCGTAAAATAATGGCTGGCGGTATCCCGCCTTATGCGCCTGGCTATCCTCCGGACAGTTCTTAGTTTTAAATATCTTTTACGGCGATATTTCATAAGAATGCCGATAAATTCCAAAACTGTAAGAGGGGACACCAGAACCGGAGCCGAGAGATGTGAAACGAGCCGCCTGACATTCAATGACCCCTCCTCATTCCTGTAAAACTTCCATACAGCGGCCGTATCAAAATAGAATCTGCTGTTTTCATCTGTCATTTCTTATCTGAAACTCCTTATCCGGAATTGCCGACAATATTCGGCGGACATCTCCGAGCGGCATGACCTCTGACAGTTCCCTTACCTTTCCCAGCAATTCTTCCGCTCTGATCTCATTCTTTTCAAACCACCCGCCGACCCTCAGGTTGAGGGCACGGACAACATCCTCCTTACGGCCGCCGCGACTCAGAATTACCGTGTCCGTATCCATACCTTCTTCGGTCATCTCCCGGATCATACTGATACCGCCGGTTTCAGGTATTTTCAGATCAATAAGAGCCAGATCAAAATCCTCTTCCCTGAGTTTTTTTAATCCTTCCGAACTGTCAGAAGCGGTTCCGACCTCAAAGCCGTGTTCGGTAAAAAATTTGCTATAAACAGAGCGGATTTCATCTTCTTCATCCACAATCAGAATTTTGTAATTTGTTTCCATAATTTTATCCTTTCATATTTAAGTCTGAGCCGACAATTTTTCCAATGTATCTGATGTGTCATCCTGTTTGCTGGCAACCTCATCTTTTACAGATGAGGGTATCACCACCTGATCAAAAAGTCTTAATGCAGGTACTGTCATTCCGAGTTTGGAAAGAAATATCCAAGGCGAGCTGTTCATGACGGCAATCATTACCAATTCTTCTCTGTTTCTACGGACGGATAAACAAATTAATGATGGCTTCCCCCGGCAATGAATTGCCGGGCTATTTTCATTCTGTCCCTACGGGACAAAAAATGGATTGATGACTTCCCCCGGCAATGAATTGCCGGGCTATTTTCATTCTGTCCCTACGGGACAAAAAATGGATTGATGACTTTCCCCGGCAATGAATTGCCGGGCTGTTTTCATCCTGTCCCTACGGGACTAAAAAATGGATTGATGACTTTCCCCGGCAATGAATTGCCGGGCTGTTTTCATTCTGTCCCTACGGGACTAAAAATGGATTGATGACTTTTCCCCGGCAATGAATTGCCGGGCTATTTTCATCCTGTCCCTACGGGACTAAAAAATGGATTGATGACTTTTCCCCGGCAATGAATTGCCGGGCTGTTTTCATCCTGTCCCTACGGGACTAAAAATGGATTGATGACTTTCCCCGGCAATGAATTGCCGGGCTATTTTCATTCTGTCCCTGCGGGACAAAAAAATGGATTGATGACTTTCCCCCGGCAATGAATTGCCGGGCTATTTTCATTCTGTCCCTACGGGACTAAAAAATGGATTGATGACTTTTCCCCGGCAATGAATTGCCGGGCTATTTTCATCCTGTCCCTACGGGACTAAAAAATGGATTGATGACTTTCCCCGGCAATGAATTGCCGGGCTGTTTTCATCCTGTCCCTACGGGACTAAAAATGGATTGATGACTTTTCCCGGCAATGAATTGCCGGGCTATTTTCATTCTGTCCCTACGGGACTAAAAATGGATTGATGACTTTCCCCGGCAATGAATTGCCGGGCTATTTTCATCCTGTCCCTACGGGACAAAAAATGGATTGATGACTTTCCCCCGGCAATGAATTGCCGGGCTATTTTCATCCTGTCCCTACGGGACAAAAAATGGATTGATGACTTTCCCCGGCAATGAATTGCCGGGCTATTTTCATCCTGTCCCTACGGGACTAAAAAATGGATTGATGGCTTCCCGGCAATGAATTGCCGGGCTATTTTCATTCTGTCCCTACGGGACAAAAAATGGATTGATGACTTTCCCCCGGCAATGAATTGCCGGGCTGTTTTCATCCTGTCCCTACGGGACGATAAACAAATTAATGATGGCTTTCCCCGGCAATGAATTGCCGGGCTATTTTCATTCTGTCCCTACGGGACGGATAAACAAATTAATGATGGCTTCCCCGGCAATGAATTGCCGGGCTATTTTCATCCTGTCCCTACGGGACTAAAAAATGGATTGATGACTTTCCCCGGCAATGAATTGCCGGGCTATTTTCATTCTGTCCCTACGGGACTAAAAAATGGATTGATGACTTTCCCCCGGCAATGAATTGCCGGGCTATTTTCATTCTGTCCCTACAGGACAAAAAATGGATTGATGACTTTCCCCGGCAATGAATTGCCGGGCTAGGTTTCATTCTGTCCCTACGGGACAAAAAATGGATTGATGACTTTCCCCGGCAATGAATTGCCGGGGCTATTTTCATTCTGTCCCTGCGGGACTAAAAATGGATTGATGACTTTCCCCGGCAATGAATTGCCGGGCTATTTTCATCCTGTCCCTGCGGGACTAAAAATGGATTGATGACTTTCCCCGGCAATGAATTGCCGGGCTATTTTCATCCTGTCCCTGCGGGACAAAAAATGGATTGATGACTTTCCCCCGGCAATGAATTGCCGGGCTATTTTCATCCTGTCCCTGCGGGACAAAAAATGGATTGATGACTTTCCTCGGCAATGAATTGCCGGGCTATTTTCATCCTGTCCCTACGGGACTAAAAAATGGATTGATGACTTTCCCCGGCAATGAATTGCCGGGCTGTTTTCATCCTGTCCCTACGGGACTAAAAAATGGATTGATGGCTTCCCGGCAATGAATTGCCGGGCTATTTTCATTCTGTCCCTATGGGACGGATAAACAAATTAATTGATGCTTTCCCCGGCAATGAATTTCCGGGCTAGGTTTCATTCTGTCCCTACGGGACTAAAAATGGATTGATGACTTTCCCCGGCAATGAATTGCCGGGCTGTTTTCATCCTGTCCCTACGGGACTAAAAATGGATTCCCCCGGCAATGAATTGCCGGGCTATTTTCATTCTGTCCCTACGGGACAAAATGAGACCGAGAAATTCTCTCTTTCTTTATCCCCACACATACCGTTCGTCATATTCCATACCATGTTTTTTCAGAAATCCGAGATATTCCTCCTGAAAAGATTTGTGTCGGTGATGTTCCGCCTGCCGTTCGATATAACGAATGGTATCCTTCACAATGGAAATATTCACGCTGAACGCCCCGTATCCCTCCTGCCATGAGAAATGTTTCATATCTGCAAATGTTTCATGCACCCATCGGGAAGAGCCGCCTTTGAAGATCTGAATGGCCTTGGATATGGTGATGGTTGCAGGCAGGGATATGAGGAGATGTGCATGGTCATTTGTTCCGCCCGCGGATATGGCCTTCATATTATTTTCCTTCGCAATTCCGCCCATGTATGCCCACAGCCGATCCTGAATTTCGGGGCGGATGAGCGGATCACGGTTTTTGGTGCTGAATACATAATGAACATACAGGCTGATGTATGAATTTGCCATGATGTGTTTCCTTTCTCATATATTCGTAATTTTGGAATAAATTAATGATGGCTTTTCCCGGATCATTCTGTCCCTATGGGACGGATAAACAAATTAATTGATGCTTTCCCCGGCAATGAATTGCCGGGCTATTTTCATTCTGTCCCTACGGGACGATAAACAAATTAATGATGGCTTTCCCCGGCAATGAATTGCCGGGCTATTTTCATTCTGTCCCTACGGGACGATAAACAAATTAATGATGGCTTTCCCCGGCAATGAATTGCCGGGCTATTTTCATTCTGTCCCTACGGGACGGATAAACAGATTAATGATGGCTTCCCCCGGCAATGAATTGCCGGGCTATTTTCATTCTGTCCCTATGGGACGGATAAACAATTAATGATGGCTTCCCGGCAATGAATTGCCGGGCTATTTTCATTCTGTCCCTACGGGACGATAAACAAATTAATGATGGCTTCCCCCGGCAATGAATTGCCGGGCTATTTCATCCGTCCCTACGAGACTAAATAATCGGGCGATGAATTCGCTCTCATTCTGTCCCTGCGGATAAACAGATTAATGATGACTTTCCCCGGCAATGAATTGCCGGGCTATTTTCATCTGTCCCTACGGGACAAAATAAAAATCCGTGTGCATCCGTGTATATCCGTGTCCCATACCGCAACGTTACATATCCTCCACCTTCACAGCAAGCCCCAGATCCCCCAGTATCGTATATAAAGACGGAATGATAACCAGCACGAGAACAGTCGAAGCCATAATCCCGAAGATGATGCTTGCGGCCAGGGGAATCAGGATTTGCGCCTGCAAGCTTTTCTCTGCAAGAAGAGGAGTCAGCCCTGCTATGGTGGTAAGGGAAGTAAGCATCACAGCCCGGAAACGCTCCCGGCTGGCATTGCAGGCTGCCTCGGGAATTGTCATGCCTTCCCGCCTCCTGGTTTTTATAAACTCCACCAGCAGGATGGAGTCATTGACCACGATCCCGGCAAGGGATACGAACCCCATCATGCTCGGCATACAGAGATCAAGCCCCATAAGCAGATGTCCCCATACCACGCCTATCAGGGCAAAGGGAATCGCGACCATCACGATGAGCGGTTCGACATAGCTGCGGAACTGGAAGCTGAGTAAAATAAATATGCCGATAAGCCCGATCAGGAAACCGCGCATCATGGAACTTCCTGTTTTTTCCGATTTTTTGGATTCGCCTTCGACGGATACACGGACAGACGGAAACTGCTTCTCTATTCCGGGTAATAATTTTTTCCTGAAAATGCGGGTAATCTCGGCAGCATTTGTCATCTTGGGATCAAGATTTCCCTGGACAGTCACAGCGCGCTGCCCGTTAACGCGTGCGATCCGGGCATAGCCCCGGCCCGTTTCGAGAACTGCAACCGAGCTTATGGGAACCTGTTTTCCGTCCGGAAGGGTAATATGAAAATGTTCCAGGTCTGCCAGGCTGTCCTGATCTTCATCCCTGAGACGCACATCAATTTCATATGATTCAGGGCCCAGTTGAATTTCACTCACGGTTTTCCCGTAATAAGCTGTTCTCAGTTGGGAGGCGATCAGTTGCGCATTCAGACCTGCCGAGGCAGCACCTTCTCTCATGCGGATTCGCACTTCGGGCTTCCCGGGACGCAGGTCGTCGAAAACATCAAAAACTCCTCTGAATCTGCTGAACCAGTCCCGGGTTTTCAGCGCGGCAGCTTTCAGTTCTTCAAGATCATCTCCCTTCAAGCGGATTTCAATGGGAATGCCCGCGGGTCCGATGGCAGGTTCCGCATATTTCACAAAAATCACATCAGGAATATTCCCTGCCTTTTCCCGCCATGAGTTCAGCACGTCATCCACACGGGCATTCCGATTTTCAGCTTTCAAAAGGTCTGCGCTGATCGTAGCAACATGGGGGCCTGTTTCATAAGCATCCTTGTTTTTGTTGAACTGCACGGAGACATTTTCAACAAGGCTTTTCTGCCCGGGCTGGAGCGGGGTGAATTCTTCGTCAACTTTATCCAGCGCACCTGTCATGCGTTTCACAACAGCCTCGGTACGTGCCAGGGTTGTTCCCTGGGGCATGAGAATCCTTGCCTCGATAACATCCCCGTCGATATCAGGGAATGCCTGGAACTTGAGAACCCCGGATGCCATCATTCCTGCGGAGATTATAAATGCGGCAACTGTAAGACTTGCAAAAACATATCGCCACGTAACGGCAAAATCCGCGATGGGCCCCATAACACTGTCGCGAAGCCATTCAACCCCTGCATCAAATTTTTTCCTGAACCTGCCCTGTTTTTTCGGATTATGGTGTTTCAAAGCATGGGCAAGGTGACACGGCAATATGCAGTAAGCTTCCACAAGGCTTACAACAAGCACGAGAATCAGGATGACAGGTATAACCTTCAATATCTTACCCAGGGAGCCTTCGAGGAACGAAATGGGCCCGAAGACACATACAGTTGTCAGAAAGGAGGAGAGAACCCCGATTTTTACTTCACTGGTTCCGTCAACTGCTGCCTGGAAAGCTGATTTGCCTTTTTTAAGATGCGTGGCAATGTTTTCGGAAATCACAATCGCATCATCCATCAGCAGGCCCAGGGCAATGAGAAGGCCCACCATTGTCAGCATATTCAGGGAATAATCAATATGCGGTATAAAGAAAAACGCGCCCAGGAAGGAGACCGGCAGGCCCATTGCCACCCAGAATGAGAATTTGAAGCTGAAGAAAAGCCACATGGTAAAGAAAACCAGTACCAGCCCCTGTAAGCCGTTTTTACCCAGCATTTGCAAACGGTCCCGCACAATGGAAGAAACATCCTGGGTAAGCGTAAACCGAACTGTCGGAGGTTTGACTTTTTCCTCTTTTTCCAGGAATGCTTTCACAGCATCAACAATCTTCAGAGCGTCTTCTGATTTGGTCTTTGTGATCTGCAAAAGACCGGCTCTCTGCCCGTTAAAATAGATTTTATCTTCATCCAGTTCAAATACGTCCCGGATCGAAGCAATATCCCCCAGGCGGATTTCCGCTCCCGATTTCCCTGCAATAACCACAAGGTCTTCAAATTCCATCGGGGTGCGGCGTTCATCTTTAAAGCGTATGAGAATTTCCCTGTCCGAAGTTTCAAGCGATCCTGACGGAAGATCCACGCTTTGCCTGGAAACCGCGTCTGCGATATCTGTTATGGAAAGGCCGTATTGCCTCAGAGCCTGCTCCGGGAGTTGTATGCGTACCTGGTGATCGGAAAACCCGTGTATTGCCACCAGGGATATCGCATCTTTCTGTTGCAGCCTCGTTTTTATATCTTCGCAATATGCCTTTAAATCCGACTCGGACATGGGACCGGTTACGGCTACGGATATCACCTGGTCAGTTCGGCCAAGCTCTTTGATAACCGGGGCTTCGGCCTGATCCGGGAAATCGTCAATTGCTTCGACTTCGGTTTTAATATCTTCGATAAACTGCCTGAAGTCCTTCCCTTCCTGCATTTCAATGACAACCGAGCCTATATTCTCCCGTGCGTCTGAGCGGATTTCTTCAACATAGTTGATTCCGTCCACAACATCTTCGATGCGCTGACAGATGGTTTCTTCAACTTCCTCGGCAGTTGCCCCGGGGTAGAGAACCCGGACTTCAACCTGGTCAGCAGAAAAATCAGGGAAAGTTTCCCTGCGAAGTGATGAGATGCTGAATACTCCGATGACAATAAAAATCAGCATCAGCAGGTTTGCGGCTGTGGGATGGTGTGCAAAAAAACGGATCATGAATTGTTCCTCCAAAGTAAGCGGGTTGGTCTGAAATTTGGGATGTATGGCTTTTGCCGGAAATGGAGTGCGGAAATGGAGCCGCTAGGCGAATTTTTCGCGCTTTTCGGCTGGCCGCGAAAATTCCGCCTAGCGGCTCCATTTCCGCACTCCTTTCTTTATCTTCCGTAAACAACTTTCGGAAGAATAAACACGTCAAATTCATCTTCTGCTCTGATGCACTCCATATGGCATCTGTTCAGAACTTCATCCTCGGAAAAGTTTCCGGGGATTCTGACTTCAAGGGTAAAATCCTCATCTTCATATGAAGGGATTGATTTTATCTTTATGCCCCTGTAACAGTGATGTAGTTCATCTACGATTTTTGTTATGGCTTCTGCCAGATTTTTATCTGAAAGTTCAGCCTGAGCCATTGGAAAATTCTCCTTTTTTATTATCTCTGTGACTTCTGATCTGCTCAGAATCATTCCGTCTTCCATCGTCTGATACTTGCAATATTCACTGCCACTTTGCTGGCTTCAAAGTCGCCTGGGAATCGCCTGTATTAAAATGGAAAATCGCCATCTGCTGAACTGTGGTGACTCAGCCCATAGCTATGTTATTCTTCAGTTCCTGCTTGTTCTGTTTTCCATCAGATCGTACCCGCTTATCAAGTATCGGTCTCAGTTCCACGACATTTCTTTTTTTTTCTCTGAAACTGATCTCCAAATCGTGATTCAGAGCGTCTGCAACGGATAACAATGTTTTAAGGGGAAAATCCGAATTCCCCTCCAGCATCTCCGTCACAGCGGGCTTTGGAATGTTAAGTAATTCTGATAAACCTGCGTTGTCAACAGACTTCTGTTTCATTATCTCACAAATCTTTTCTGTAAGATTTAGAATAAGCGTTTCAAGGCGAAAATCAGAATCATCCTGAAATTCATCAAGCATGTTTTTAAACCAGTCTTTTGTTTTCATAGTTAGGTGACTCCTTTTAATTTTAATATAAACGGATTAAATATCAACGATATTTACCGGACCTTCAAAATAAAGTTTTCGCCACTTCAAAGTTTTGTTTTTTTCTCGTGCTAACACTTTTTTCTGAGGCTTATAAAAACCATGCGTAAGAATCAGTGACCTGTCTGAAACAGGCTCTCCTTTAAAACATAAGATTCTGATTCCGTTACGTGTTTTTATTTCATAAACCTGTTCGCCTATATGCCTGAATTTTTGTTTGTTGAAGGGATCACCTTTTTCAAGAATAAGTTTAAGTACGGAAATCACCTGTTTCTGATCTGTCGGGGCTAAATTAGAAATGTACTCTCTGATCAGGCACATAAGAAGGGATTGATTTTATCTTTATGTCCCTGTAACAGTGATGCAGTTCATCTACGATTTTTGTTATGGCTTCAATGCAAATGAATTGATACTTGAAAATCAACTTTGAATATGGAAAACGGATGTTCATGAATCGGGTTAAAATGGTATCAATTCATCTGCATTCATCTGTAGTACACCACTTTTTAAGTTCGTCCCCCCCTTTTTAAAGGGGGCCGGGGGGATTTTACGTTGCTAAAAAAAGGTGTTACGGCAGAAATCCCCCCGGCTCCCCTTTAAAAAGGGGGGAGGAATTTACGAATCGGTGTAGTAGTGCTCCGTTTCAGAAATAATGAACAGGTTATACAGAAAATTTTCCGACGCGCGGAGTGCAAAGCTTGCTTTGCGCCAGCCCGGGATTCCCGCAAAGCAAGCTTTGCACTCCGCGGGATTTATAATCCTGACATTATTTCTGAAACGGAGCACTTAGGGACTGGTTCAGTTCAATGGGATTTTTCAGGAAATTTCCCGGATTTACCTAAAAAAAACAGCCAGTTGTCGTATTTTCCGGTGTGCATATCTAACATGCTGATTTTACATGATTTCCCATTGAACTGAACCAGTGCCTGCACTTATATTATCATAAAAATCATCATGGTCAACTTTTATCAAAGGAGACAACCGTAGTTCCTGTTTTCCGTTACAGAGGTTTCTTTAATATCTGCCTGTTTTTCAGATATATGTTTTATTTTGGTCACACTCAAATTAATAGCCGACTGTCCCCGAATCTGATTTCCCGTTGAATGAAAACGGCAAACCCCAAAACAGGTTATAAGAGTTGGAAAAGCTTATTGATTCCTTCAATCCCGAACTTGAAAAATTTGCTTATCGCGCTTTTTCATATAAAGAGAATCGGGTCGGAAAGGAGATACCATGATCCCGAAAAATGTAAAACGAATCCCCTACGGCATAGCTGATTTTGAAAAAATCAGATACA
Organism: Desulfococcaceae bacterium HSG8; assembly: GCA_030378015.1. Taxonomy (GTDB): domain Bacteria; phylum Desulfobacterota; class Desulfobacteria; order Desulfobacterales; family 4be13; genus JAUCGG01. The sequence goes on along the minus strand of JAUCGG010000013.1, from coordinate 5,099 downwards.
ATAACCTGTATTACGTGGATAAAACTAAATTTATCCCGATCCTGGAATTTTCTTCTTATTACCTTTTCTTAATCCGGCCGAGACGGTTCGGGAAATCCCTGGATACGGAATTCTGCCTGGAACTGATGAAAGAATGGTATGACAGCTACCGTTTTTCGAAAGACGCGGACGTCCGGATATTCAATTCGGATATGGTGCTTTATTTTATCAGAGAGGCAGTTAAAAGTGGTGCGCTGCCTGACGAACTGATTGACCAGAATATCCGCATTGACTACGGCAAACTGCGTCATCTCATGCTGACCGATCAGAAACTGAACGGAAACTTCAGCCAGTTGCAGCGTATCACGGAGACCGGGGAGACGGTCTGCAAAGTGGAACCAAGCTTTCCCTTGGAACGGCTTACAGACCTGGAAAATTTCATTTCTCTCCTTTTCTACTTCGGCTTATTAAGTTTTGGCGGCATCAGGAAAGGCAGACCCCGTACTCCGCATTCCCAACCGCACTGTGGAAAAACTGATGTACAGCTACTTCCGTGACGCGTTCCGTGACGCGGATATCTTCCGCACCGATCTTTGGAAGTTTGCCGACCTTGTCGGCGATATGGCATATCAGGGCGAATGGCAGGCTGTCTTTGATTTTCTTACCGAAGAGATACGGAAAAGACATCTGTGCGGGACTATCTCGAGGGGGAAAAAATGATCCAGGGATTTTTACTCGCATACCTGAATGTCACGGATTTCTTTCTTACCTCTTCCGAGCATGAAACATCTAAGGGATTTGCGGATCTCTGGCTGGAGCCTTTTCTTGCGAAATTTCCCGATATGCGGTTTGCGTATCTGATAGAACTTAAATATATTCCCCGGGGTAAATTCAGTGACGAACTGCTTCAGGAAAAAATTCAGTCCGCAGAAGAACAGCTACAGAAGTATGGAAATGATGACAGGGTGAAAAAATTTTTACAGAATATCACACTGAAAAAGCTGGTGCTGGTTTATAAAGGATGGGAACTGGTTTATCGTGAGGAAAAATCCCCCTGAATCCTTTAGGTGATTTCCGGAAAAGAATATACAAGTGCAGTTTGTAGTTCCGCCTTCAGGCGGTGTTATGCCGCCTGAAGGCGGAACTGCAAACTTTGATCCGGTATGTTTTTTATTGGAAATCACCTTAAAGTTAAAGGGGCGCATTCCCAAAAAGTAGGAAATTCTCGTTCCCGGGGCTTCTGTCTGGGAATGCATTTGCAGAGGCTCTTCCTCGTATTTCAGCTTAGAATCAGTGAGTTAAGCGGAATGCCTCGCAAGGCAGAGCCTTGCAAGATGCGTTCCCAGGCGGAATCTGGAACGAGTAACATATTTAATTTATAATTAAACTGTTTTGGGAAATGCTCCCTTTAGGGTGCAATTAAAAGTGCAATTAAAAGTGTTAAGATGAGCAGTCTCGTTCCCAAACTCCGTTTGGGAACGCAATTGCACGCAAAACTCCGTTTTGCAAACAGAGTTTGCCAAGCAGGTGTGTTCCCAAACGGAGTCTGGGAACAAGGGCTGCCTAACACTTTTAATTACACCCTTATGGTAAAAAATTTTGTGAAAAAAGGCATCTTCATATTTTCAGGCTGTAGAACAATTTTTCAACTTGTTTAAAACAATTTGAAAAATTGTTCTACATTGTAATATCTTCCGCTTTTTCATACCGTCCCGGAAAACCTAAAAGCTATATTGCCAGAGGTTAAAGCTGGCTTCAGCCTGCTTCGGCTTTCAGCCCCGGCATTGATGCCGGGAACCCAAATAAAAAAGCCCCTTACACCCGAACAGGCATAAGGGACTTTTTTTTATATTAAACCGCTTTTACGGCCGAACAAATACGGGCTGATCAATTTTACATCATGCCGCCCATGCCGCCCATGCCGCCCATGCCGCCGCCAGGAGGCATCATCGGCTCCTGTTTCTCTTCGGGCTTGTCAGCGATCATCGCCTCTGTTGTCAGCATCAGGGAAGCCACACTTCCTGCATTCTGAAGAGCGAAACGGACAACTTTTGTAGGATCAATAACACCTGCATCAATCAGATTCTCATACTTGTCTGTGTCTGCATTATAGCCGGACGCGCCTTCACTGTTTTTCACCTTATCAATCACCACGGAGCCTTCCAGGCCAGCGTTGTTGGCAATCTGACGGAGAGGTTCTTCAATAGCGCGCATAACAACCTTCACACCCAGATTCTGCTCTGCATCAATATCAAGCTTTTCCAACTCGGCCAGACACCGAACCAGTGCGACACCTCCGCCCGGTACAATACCTTCTTCCACCGCAGCCCTGGTAGCGTTCAGCGCATCTTCAACACGGGCCTTCTTCTCTTTCATCTCGGTTTCAGTCGCAGCCCCGACGTTAATTACAGCCACACCGCCGATCAGCTTGGCCAGACGCTCCTGGAGTTTTTCACGGTCATAATCAGATGTTGTCTCATCAGTCTGAGCACGGATCTGCTTGACGCGGCCCTCGAGCGCAGAACGATCGCCTGCTCCGTCAACTATCGTGGTGTTGTCTTTATCAATAGTCACACGCTTGGCTTGGCCAAGATCGGAAAGTGTCATATTCTCAAGTTTGAGTCCCAGATCTTCGGATACAACCTGTCCGCCGGTCAGAATTGCAATATCCTCCAGCATGGCTTTCCTTCTGTCGCCGAATCCCGGAGCCTTGACCGCGGCCACCTGCAATGTTCCTCTCAGCTTGTTCACAACCAGGGTAGCAAGGGCTTCGCCATCCACATCTTCTGCAATGATCATAAGGGGTCTGCCCATTTTTGCAATCTGCTCAAGGATGGGAAGCAGGTCTTTCATATTGCTGATTTTTTTCTCATTAATGAGAATGCACGGATCTTCCAGGGAAACAACCATTTTCTCCGGATCAGTCACAAAATAGGGAGAAAGGTATCCGCGGTCGAACTGCATACCCTCCACAACATCAAGGGTGGTATCCATGCTCTTTGCCTCTTCGACAGTAATGACGCCTTCTTTTCCTACCTTATTCATTGCCTCGGCAATAATATTGCCGATGGTTTCGTCATTATTTGCGGAGATCGTGCCGACCTGGGCGATTTCACGCTGATCTTTGGTCGGTTTGCTCATGGAACTGAGTTCTTTTACCGTACTTTCCACAGCTTTATCAATACCGCGTTTGATAGACATGGGGTTATTGCCGGCCGCAACCAGTTTCTGGCCTTCTTCGTAAATTGCTCTGGCAAGCACTGTTGCTGTGGTCGTACCATCACCAGCCATATCACTGGTTTTACTGGCAACTTCCTTGACCATCTGGGCGCCCATATTCTCAAATTTATCTTCCAGTTCGATTTCTTTTGCAACAGTTACGCCGTCTTTTGTAACCGTGGGTGAACCCCATGATTTGTCAATAACAACATTTCGCCCTTTCGGACCAAGCGTGACAACGACAGCATCTGCCAGGGTTCTCACCCCATTCAGCATGGCTTCACGTGCCTTCATATCATATTTTATCTGCTTTGCCATTTTTATCTGTCCTCCGTTTTATATAAAATGATGTATTATTCGATAATTCCCAGGATGTCGTCTTCGCGCATGATCAGATATTCCTCGCCTTCGACTTTTACCTCGGTACCGGAGTATTTTCCGAAGAGAATACGGTCTCCTTCCTTGACTTCAAGAGCAATTCTGGTGCCGTCATCCTTCACCTTACCATTACCAACGGCAACAATTTTTCCTTCTACCGGTTTTTCTTTGGCAGTATCAGGAATAATGATACCTCCTTTGGTTTTTGTCTCTTCCTTAACGCGCTGTACCAAGATTCGATCCTGCAAAGGTCTGAGTCTCATTTTCAAATCTCCTTTTTTTCAACTCTGTTGAATCAAACTTCCTTGTTGTTTATATTATCAACTCTGCCGCTATATTTTTTCCTCCGGACGCCGGGGGATTAAAGATTTGACGGAATTGAGCAGGGGCGTACTGTCACGATGCTTTATCAGCAGTTCCTGAGTCTTTTTTATCAGATGGCGATGTTTTCTCCTCTTTTTTCTTCGAGGTATTGGAACTGTTCTCGGATTTGCCTGCATAGTCAGTTACATACCATCCGCTTCCTTTCAGATGGAAGGCACTATGAGAAATCAGCTTGTGAAGCTCTCCTGAACAGTGCCTGCATGTTGTCAGCGGCGAATCAGAAAACTTCTGCATGACTTCCTCAATTTCTCCGCATCCGGTACATTCATATTCGTAGATCGGCATTTTGAAAAACCTCCTGCTCTCAAAAAAATTTCAGTTAAAATAAGAAGAAACACACCATTCTTCAATGTTTTTTCAGGTCATTCCAGCTTTTGGATTTAAATATAGGGCGTGATTTTATGTTGTCAAGAACGACAGATGGTTTTTTCCTTTGTTAATGCTGTTTCCTGGTCCATCCGTGCCGAATTCAGATGTCAGACGCCATTTATTATAAAAATTAAGAACTTCTTCCAGACCCGGAATCCTGACAGTGATGAGTATTTCATGAGTATTTTCATGGACCCGTGTCTCTTCCGCCATCTTCTCTGTGGGAGACGCGTCAAAATTCTGGAGGAATTTGCTGAATCTGACAATATGGATAAGTTCATGGCTGACAATGTACAGTGCAAAGGGTAAGAGACTGATCACAGGAGAGCGTTCCAATGCAGACAGGATCGAGTGATCCTGGATACATATTTTATAAAAATCATATGTTGAAGAAGTGAGGTGTCTGTCCTTTCGCCTGCCTTCATAACGGATAACCTGTGCAAAGGCCCCTTGAACAATCTCGCTCTGACAAAGATCAGTCAGTGTTTTTATATCGTATTTGAGGCGGAGCCACTGGCTTGCTGACATCTTGTAGAAATTACTGACAAGTTCTTCAGACATAGCCACAGCGGTGTTTACAATTTCGATTTGCGTCGGGTTGAATGTTTCCAGTCTTTTCATATCAGAAAATCCGTCCGGGATGCAGGTCAGGAACCAGCCCCTTTATTAATAGACTTTACAAAAAAGATTGTCCGGAGTGCAAAGCTTGCTTTGCGGCAAGACTCGCAAAGCAAGCTTTGCACTCCGGGCCGATTTTCCAGGATGAATTT
>JAUCGG010000088.1 GCA_030378015.1 Desulfococcaceae bacterium HSG8 | reverse complement strand
GATTTTACAGAAATGGGTAAGTTATTTAGACCTCATTCCTAAATGATTTCACAAGGAAGCTGGGACAGCAACTGGGAACTAACATTTTAAAAAGGAGATTTGTTTACATAAGCAGTCCGGAAGCGGATTACCATAGCGTATCGGAAATGACGGAATCGGGACGTATGCGTCGGAAAATAGAAAACTAGTACACCACTTTTTAAGTTCGTCCCCCCCTTTTTTAAAAGGGGCAGGGGGGATTTTACGTTGCTAAAAAAAGGTGTTACGGCAGAAATCCCCCCCGGCCCCCCTTTAAAAAAGGGGGGGAGAATTTACAAGTTGATGTACTAGGGGTCTGACATTCAGAAAAATCACGGCTACGGATCAGGTCATAAATATTCCGAGGTTTCTGAAACAGCGATGAAGAACTATTACCAGTGCATGCAGATTGCTCATATGATCAGTCAGTTATTCGAACTCAGTTCGCTGTTCGGACCGCTGCTGACCGGAAAAATGACGATATGTCATTTGCGGGCTTACATGCTCGGAGAGATAAGACATCTGAATCTTAGCCTGAAAGAACCCGGAGCCATTAGCCATTATGAAACGCAGAATTCAGCTTCGTTACGGAAGGAGACACCTGCTCCGGAATACAGGGATAACTTTTCTGATCTGAGAAAGGCGGTAAACGGAAACATAAATACAGACCGGTCTGAAAAATTCCCGATTCGGAAAAAAAATCAGTCCCGAATCGGAAGAAAGGATAAGCATGTCTTACCGGCGACCTTTTTTATTTTTTACCGTTCTGTTAATTTTGTTTCTGAATCACTGTTTTCCATTGACACGAAAACAGCTTTATATTATGATAGCTTATAATCATCACGATGATTATAAAAATGTTTGTCATTATGGTGGTATCTCGGTGTGCAATGCTTTGTCTTGTGCAGGATAGCACGGGGCTGAGTTTGTCAATTCCGAGACAGATATGGTCAGTAGATTGAAAACTTTCTGTTAAACAGTGGATTCCGGGTTAAAATCGGATCTTCCGATTTTCCCCGGAATGACTGTCATTCCGGGGAAAATTAAAAAACGGATGTTTTTTAATTTTAACCCGGAATCCACTGTTTGCATAAGCTTTCGATCTACTGATGGTGAGAACCGAATTTTAAATTGTCCCCTAACATTCTGATGGTACTGATTTGATGAAATTATCCGAAATTATTGATGTTTTAGATGCTTCCATATGGGTGGGAGAAGATCAGTTGGACAAAGAGTTTTCTATCGCGGGTGCGGCTGACCTGATGAGCGATATCCTGGCAAAGCTGGCCGAAGGATGTATTTTCATGACAGGACTGGTCACAGTTCAGTCAATCAGGACAGCGGCAGTGTCCGGCGTGGGAGCCGTTGTGTTTGTAAGGGATAAAAAACCCCCCCCTGAGATAATCGAAATGGCACGGGAAGAAGAGATTCCGCTTTTATCAACGCCGTGTTCAATGTTCGTCTCCTGCGGGAGACTGCACGCGAGCGGGCTGACAGGACTCGACGGTTCCCGATAACCAGGGCAGATCTCCGAAATCTGCATAATATAATAGTATAACAGAGGAATTCTTATGGCGGCTCTGAGGAAAACCTTCCGCATTAATAAAAAAGATTTCATTCATGCAGGAGAAGCATCTATAAGTGTAAAGAATCTGCTCAAATCATTACATGTTGACACCAAGCTGATCCGGTGCGTCTCTGTCTGCGGTTATGAAGGTGAGATGAATGTTGTGATGCATGGCGGAGAAGGTATTTTATCTGTTGAAATCGACAGGGAAAAAGTTATCCTTGAGATATCGGATGACGGCCCGGGAATTGAGAACATTGATTTGGCCATGCAGGAGGGATTCTCCACCGCAACGGAAGAACAGCGGGAGATGGGATTCGGGGCAGGCATGGGACTGCCTAATATGAAAAGGAATTCAGATCATATGACTGTGGAGTCAGAAAAAGAAAAGGGAACGCAGATCCGAATGTCTTTTTCAATGGCTGATGAGAAGGGAGAATAAAATTGGACGATGCGAAAAAAGCTTTTTGCTATGTCCATGTTGATGAGGAACTGTGCGGGGGATGTCTTCATGATGTAAAAGCATGCCCTACCCGTGCCATCCGCATGAAAGAGGGCAGACCTGTCATATGGGAAGGCCGGTGTATAGGATGCGGGGAATGTATCCGCCTTTGCCCGGCAGGAGCTGTAAAGGCCGCTACTTCCGAGCTGGAATCCGTTAATGAAGATCAGATATCCGTGGCCCTGGTATCCCCTGTTCTTTATTCCCAGTTTCCGGGAACGATGCCGAAAGAAGTGCTGACAGGACTTAGGCAGGTAGGATTTCGGCACACGGTTGATATGTCCTATTTTCTTGAAATGTTTCAGTGCGCTGCAGAAGAGTTCATTGTAAGAAACAGGAAGACCGGAGAATTTCCATTTCCCCTTATTTCCCCTGTCTGTCCCGTGGTGGTTCGTCTGATCGCTGTTCTGTTTCCGAGCCTTTTGCCCCATATTCTTCCGATCATGCGCCCTGTTGCCCTCATGGTTCGGGAAGTCAAGCGGCAGATCAGCCTGAAATACAAAGGAAAAGAGGACTCAGTCACGCTGTATTATATCAATCCCTGTCCCACCAAAATGGACTCCGACCGCATGACCTTCCACCATGAAAGGCCGTATATTGACAGGGCGTTGGGAATTAACGACGTGTATGCCGAACTGACCCGCCAGTTGGAAAAGCCCGGGAAGCCTGATCATCCGGATATTTTCGATTACAAACCTACTGAAAACAGCCTGATATGGGGAATTTCCGGGGGAGAAATCATTGACATGCATATCAGGCGCACACTGGCTGTATCCGGGTTGGAAGAGACTATTGCCTACCTGGAGAAGATTGAACTGGGGCTGTTCCGGGATGTGGAATACATTGAGTTCAGAACCTGTCCCGAGGGATGCGTGGGAGGAACCCTTACCGCTGTTGACAAATACCTGGCCAAAAACATTATCCGAAAGACATTTCGGAAAGGCGATATCGGAAGGCGTGTATCCAGGGATAATATTCATCAGCTCTATGAAGAAGGCCGGTTTTCGGCAAAATCAAGCCTTGCCAAACTGGCCGTGACGTTCGGTGTTCGTAACACCCCCCTCTCAATTGAGGATCTGATGAAAATTGATGAGCTTCTGGAGCAGATCCATGGGATGGACTGCGCTGTCTGCGGCGCGCCGGATTGCAGAACCTTTGCAGAAGATGTCATCAGAGGAAAGGCTTCCCTGGGAGACTGTCTTGTGCTTCAGGCCAGAGGTATGAAACGTGATGCGTAATGCGTGATAAGGGAACTCCGAATAAAATATCAGTAGATGGAAAGTGATCCCGAATGCTCGCTTGGGATTGACAAATCCCAAGCATTCAGGCGGATTTCTCAATCACCCGCGAGCAGCAGGCGGGTATTTTATTTATCGAAAAATCCTGAAACTTCAACTTTCAGATTTAGGAATGAGACATGATTGTAAAAGAACTGGCAGAACAACTGGAACTGAAGGTACTCGCCGGGGAGGAAGGTCTTGACCGCGAAATAAAAGGCGGTTACTGCGGCGACTTGCTGAGTGAGGTAATGGCCAAAGCCCCTGAAGGATGTGTCTGGCTGACTGTACAGGGACACCAGAACATCATGGCTGTTGCTGTATTGCGGGATATGTCAGCCGTCATCCTTGTGGGCGGGCATTCACCGGATGAGGACACAAAACAAAAGGCGGATAAAGAGGGGATTCCCATTCTCCTGTGGCCGGGTTCCGCTTTTGATCTGGCTGGCCGTATTTATGCGGGACTTGCCTGACGAAATCCCACTTTGAGATTTCCTACCTTCAGCAGATCGAAAACTTATGCGGACAGTGGATTCCGGGAAAATTAAAAAACGGATGTTTTTTTAATTTTAACCCGGAATCCACTGTTTACCGGAAGCTTTTCGATGTACTGACCTTTCGCGGACAGTGGATTCCGGGTTAAAATCGGAAAACATCCGTTTTCCGATTTTCCCCGGAATCCACTGTTTGCAAAGTTTACCGGAAGCTTATAGGCAATCCTTGCAGTTATAAAAAACGCAAAGCGGATTTCTGTCACTGGAAAAATGCTGAAACAATACCATACAGACCTGCATATTCACACCTGTCTTTCTCCCTGTGGGGACTGGGAGATGAGTCCCAGGGGAGTGGTTGAGATGAGTCGGGACAAAGGGCTTGACATCATTGCTGTGTGCGATCATAATTCCATGGAAAATGCAGAAGCTGCTATGAGGGTCGGAGAGAAGACAGGGGTATGCGTATTCCCGGGGATGGAAATATGTTCCAGGGAGGAGGCCCATATCCTGGCGATTTTCAGTGATCCTGAGCGGGCCCGGGCCATGCAGGAGTATGTCTATGACCATCTGCCCGGAGAAAACCGATCCGAGTATTTCGGAAACCAGATCATAGCCAATGAATATGACGAAGTTTTAGGCGAAAATGACAGGCTTCTGATCGGGGCTACAACCCTGGCAATTCACGAAATTGTGGAAAAGACACACGCCCTGGGAGGCTTGAGCATTGCATCCCATGTGGATCGGCCCGCGTTCGGAATCATCAGCCAGCTTGGTTTTATCCCACCTGATCTCCCTCTTGACGGTGTGGAAATTTCATATCGTATCCCCCCGGAAGATTGGCAGGAAAAGGTTCCCGGCATCGGGGACTTTCCCTGCATAACGTCTTCCGATGCCCATTACCCGGATGATATCGGAAGAGCGCGGACTGTTTTTTTAATAGATACCCCCAGTCCGGAGGAAATTCGTCTTGCTTTGCAGGGGGCGAAAGGAAGAGAGATCGTTTGAATTTACGATTGGGGCGGTTCCAATAAGGAAAAAATATGAGCAAGAAACATTCCGAGGGAGATTCGTTTCAAGCGGTATTAAGACCTCCGAGGTTTCGGTGACAAGCGGGTCCGGAAAGATTTCGAAAACCTCGGAGGTCTTCCATTAAAAGATTTCGGGGTGATCACCAGACCTCCGAGGTTTGGGTGACAGCCGGGTCCGCAGAGATTTCGAAAACCTCGGAGGTCTTCCATGAAGAAGTCCGTCTTTGCTGATATAATAAGTTTTTCAAACATTTTACACTCAGACAATTCAGTGATCAGAAAAATTTTATTCCTAATATGCCTGCTCCTTATTATCCAGGCACATTCCCTCGCAAAACAAAGGCCCTTTGTACAGACAAATGAGGTGATCGTATTTTTTGACGGTCCCCTGGAAAAGGCGGCAAGAGAAATCGCGGCTATCTACCCGGGGCTGAAGTCAGAAATGGAGGAAATTATCGGATGGGAACTGAATTACAGGCCCGCGATCCTGCTGGTTCATGACGCTGAAACATTCCGAAAGATGGTGAATCATGACATGTTTGTGGCCTTTGCGGCTCCCCGTAAAAAACTGATTGTGATTGATTATTCAAAGATGAACGGGCGCCGGTTTAAGCTGAGGATAACGCTGAAACATGAAGTGTGCCACCTGCTGCTTCATCATCATATCGGAACCGCGAACCTGCCCAGATGGCTTGACGAAGGGGTTTCCCAATGGGCAAGCGACGGACTGTCCGAACTTATCATGGATAGAAAGCGATACCTGCTTGATAAGGCTGCTCTCACAGGAAAATATCTGAGCCTTCGCGAACTGACCCGCGCTTTTCCACGGGATAAACTTTCGCTTTCCCTGGCTTACGAGCAGAGTAAAAGCCTGGTGAAATACGTGGAAGAAGAATTCGGAGAGAATAAAATTTTAGAAATACTCGGGTATCTGAAAAGCGGCGATAATATCAATACAGCAATCCGAAAAAGCATTTCGATTTCTCCTGATGAACTTGAAAGCAGATGGCACCGCTACCTGAGAAGACGGACAACCTGGTTCGTTTATCTGGCAGCCAACATCTATGAAATCCTATTCTTTCTTTCAGCGCTGGCAGCAATCTACGGATTCATAAAATCAGGAATTAGAAAGAGGGCATACAGGGATGAGGAGGAAGAAGAAGAAGGGGAGGAGTGGGAAGATTTTGATGGATAATATTACGTTTATACGGAGAGTTACCACGCTTTCAGCGGCCTCGGGATGCTTTTTTTCTTTCCCCTGCCTTTCACTTTATCAAGGGATTTCGCTCATATATCGCAAAGCTGAGGCGACCTGATAGAACGGACAGAGATATTGAAATTATTAATGAAAATGCAGATTATCTCAATCGGGAAACTCAGGACGCTCTGCAATATCAGGCTGAAGGAGGCGGAGAGAACGAAATCCGTGTGATTGATGAGGAAAGAGAGGAAGAGGACTATCTGTATCCGTCCGAGTGTTTTTCTCCTGTCTTTCTGGAATCGTCCGTTGCAAAAACATTCATCATGCAGAATCCACCTTAAATAAAGAAAAAAATTGAAAATATGTCCGAAGATAAAAAAATCAGATTGTATATGAAAAATAATGAGTAACAAGTATAAAATCATAGAGGAAGCGTGTTGTGAGATTAGTAATGGTAATTTAGAAAATGCAAAAAATGTAATTAATGTAAAATATCGGTTTGAATTTTTTAAGAATAAAGGGCGAAATTACACTAACTCTCAAAAAACAAAAATTTTTCTAAGAGATGGATTTATTGATAGATACTCAGGTGAGAAACTTATTTATCCTCCTGTTCTACGGATTTTGTCATTTTTAATGCCAACGGAATTTCCTTTTCACAAAAACTGGAAAACATCAGAATGTCACATCGCTTATTGGCAATTATATCCAACCATTGATCATATAATCCCAGTTTCTCGAGGCGGCAAAGATCATGAAAGCAACTGGGTTTCTACTTCTCAACTAAGAAATAGTTCTAAATCTAATTGGTTGTTAGAAGAATTAGGTTGGGAATTAAACAAACCTGGTAATATTAATGAGTGGGACGGGATGTTTTTTTGGTTTTTAAATTATTCAGAACAACACCCTGATATTTTAGACGATAACTACATTTTATCATGGCACAAAGCAGCAAGAAGAGAGCAAGAAAAATACACTTAATCCACTGGTTCGAATCCCACGGAATCGGAAAAAGGCACGGGTGATCATGGTAACTATTTAATATTAAAAAATTGTCTGCTTATTTGGGCATTAAAGATTGCCTATATCGCTCTTTTCAGGGCCAAAAAGAGCGATATGGAAAAAAACCTAAATCCGATAAGAAAAATACATGAAATTAACAGGAAGCACAACTACGCGGCAGTTGAAATCGGTTCTTTGCAGATATTCGGAGGAGCAAAATATGGAGACGTATAGAAACAGCTATGACAGAAACGAGGATGCGATGTTATGGGAACTTCATGAGATAAGACATGAACTGCACAAGGAAATCAGACATAAAACCGTTGAGGAGATAAACAGAGAGGCACTTGAAAAATTCAGGCTGTGGCAACAAAAATACACAATGAATCAGGTTGCATGAAAGGCATAACCCTGTGATGATCCTGCCAAGATAAATCCGGATCGTTGGGATCGGGCGCAAGCCCGTGAATGTATTGGGTCAGATCGACCCAACAGGCACACACTGCCGGGCATGTGCCCGGTAACAGGCGCATCTGCCCGGAAGCGGACAAAAAAAAGCTGCGGATTCCGAAATGAAACGCCCTAGATAGTCCGCTTTTTTTGCCGGTCATTTCAGTCGTCAGCCGATGAAAAGAAAATTGTGACGGCACATAGGATAAAAAATAATGTACAGTTCCGCCAAACTTAATGTGACTCAGAAAACAAGGAGCAATCCATTTTCCTGGAGGGGGCAGTTTACGCCTGAACTGGTCGAATACTTTTTGGATATTCACGCCGACTCTGATTCTCTGGTTGCAGACCCGTTTTCAGGAAGCGGGACAGTGTTGCTGGAAAGCCTGAAGAGAAATTTGGATGTGATTGGCTGTGAAGTCAATCCTGCGGCTTATGCAATGTCCAAATTCTTTAAGGTCGGAGCGTCTGCGCTCCCCGAAAAACAGAATTTATGTCAGGAACTGGCCTGCTCAGTCCCATTGTCAGATTTGCAGGACAGGCCGCTTTATCAGAAAGAAAACTCATCTGACTATCGAAAAGCTTATGAAAATTTTATCAGCTTCTCCCAAAAAGCAGTTGACGCACACAGAAACAAACACCAACTTGTGCTGATTCTGAACATTCTCTTTAAAATGGAGAAATGCAGAAAACTCAATATTGGTCAGGCATGGCACAGAGCATATAATGAGATTTCATCCTTTCTGTTCTCACTGCCTGAATCGTCCTCCTCTGTTTCCGCCTTATTGTCCGATGCCAGGAATTTGCATGAACATGTTGAAAGAAAAACAGATCTGATTATCACAAGTCCGCCGTACATCAATGTGTTCAATTACCATCAGAATCACAGGATTATCATGGAACTGCTTGATTTTGATATTTTATCTGTTGCACGTTCCGAATTCGGGTCTAACAGGAAAAACAGGGGGAACAGATTTCTCACTGTGATCCAGTATTGCATGGATATGGCCCAGACACTTTTCTCCATGCGGAAATCAGTTTCGGGCGACGGAACAGTCATAATGATAATCGGCAGGGAGTCAAATGTCAGGAAAACGCCCTTCTACAATGGAAGAATCATTAAAGATATATGCAATGAGACCAGACTGTTTTTTGTTACAGACATGTCTGAAAGATTTTTCAGAAACAAATTTGGCACTACCATATATGAAGATATACTGACATTGAAACCTGGCGGCTCTGATGACAATACTGACAAACCTGCCCGTGCAGTCGCAATTTCTCACCTGAAAGAAGCTCTTAAAAGGGCTCCGGACGAATCGCTGTCCGACTTGGAAAAAGCATTGTCATCGGCTGACAATGTCTCATCATCCCCAAAATACAGCTACAGAGGCAAAAAATGAGTCTGACACCACACCACGACAAACTGGCTGCGGCAATAACAAATCCCAAGTGTTCCGCTGACAAAAAATTACTGGAAGAGGTGTCAGACAGATATGAGGAATGGGTTAACTCTTTAAAATCATTAACTTCTGTCAGGCAGGAGCGTGTTGATCAGATGGTGGACCTGCTCAATGAATATAAAGATTTTTTGGAGGTGAATGTCATAGCCAAACGGGGTTCAGCTTTCCTTAAAAGACAAAAGGGCCAACTGAAGCTCGACAACTCAGTTTTGGAAGAATTTCTGATATATCTTGTCGATGACAGAATTATCGAAGGGTTGCCAAATGATTTCAGAATTGACTGCGGTCCCCACACAGCTTTTATGTCACTCTGTTTCCGCCCGGAAGGGATTGCATCATTGAATGAAAGACCGTCTGTTGTATTGAAGCAAAAAGATCAGGATTTCACAATCGGCAGGAAGATACATTATCAGTTTTCGTCATCGTCTGCATTTGAGAATGACAGGACAACAGTCGGAGAGCTTTATTTATCTGTCTTTGCTGCTGAAATAAAAGTGAATTACGACAAAACCATGTTCCAGGAATGTGCCGGCACAGCAGGCAGGCTGAAGCAGGGGTGTCCTGTTGCAAAGTATTATGCACTTGTTGAATATTTGGATATGCTACCGGAAGATTGCAGACTTACGGAAATTGACAATGTTTTTTTATTGAGAAAGGCCAAAAGACTGCCCGTCAAAAAACGCCCGGTATTGGCGGAAGTTGAAAAACAGCATAAGGATTTCCCCATTGCCAAAGATGTGATATGGAACTTTGTTCAGGAAATCCAGAGTTTCGTAAATGCAGTTTGGTATGATCCGAAAGAAGCCTTAAAAAGAGGTTCATTCGTATAATAAAAATGGCTGACCAGCACCGCTCATATCAAGTAGAATCCAGATTGATGTGTTGGTGAGCCATGTGAGATTCTGTATTGCTGCTCAGTGGATGATCGTTTATCTCTCTGAGCAAAAGCCTACATTTGGTCAAAGTGCGGGTTCGTGAGGAAACAGCGGTCAAGTGGGATATGACGTAAGTGGACGGGTCGGGCTATGATAAGTATTTAATATATAAGTATATTCGGCGAATTTGACGAAATATTTCGTCAGTCACCCTCGGAGCGTGATTTCGAAACGGTGAGATATTATGCGAAACTGTGTGGCGAATGGTATCAGATACTGAGCTCCCATCTGGAAAAAAACTCTTCCGAGAGTCGGAGGAAACTTCCCTTCTTCGAGCGCATACTTTGGAACCGTATTGAAAACAGATATCTCGGTGAGATTGAGTGGTATGCGGAGTGTTTTGCCGACATACTGAATCCTGACGGACATGTTGAACGGAACATGGAAATAATATAATACATGAAATGATGAGAGATGGCGAAGAAAAATGCAAGCCGTGATATTCGCCGCATTTGAGAATCAGCTTAAATTATTCCGGGAGTATTTTGATAATCAAGGAGGCGCATTGCAGATACCGCTGATCGGCAGATTACGGCAATATATTGAATGCTATCTGAAAAAAAAAGCTTCAAAAGCAGCAATCTTAATGTATCATCGCGTGATTGAGAAAGATGTTGATCCATGGGGATTATGTGTCTCTCCGCAACATTTTGCCGAGCATCTGGAAGCTTTAAGAAAACATGCGAACCCTGTCAGCCTTACACAATTGGTTCAGTCCCACCAAGAAGGCAATATACCGGATCGGGCAGTTGCAGTTACTTTTGATGACGGTTATGCTGATAATCTCCATAATGCCAAACCGCTGCTGGAGCAATACTCTGTTCCCGCGACCGTGTTTATAACAAGCGGATCACTCGGACAGGCGCGTGAGTTCTGGTGGGATGAGTTGGAACGGATTTTATTGCAACCCGGCATCTTACCGGAAATTTTGGAACTTAATATCAATAATAAGGTGCATCATTGGGAATTAGGGGACTCGACCGATTACAGCCTGGATGACTATCACCGTTATTGCGGATGGATTGCAGATTGGCAGGAATTTCCTACGTTCCGCCATTCACTTTACTGCACGCTGCATCAGTTGCTTCAGCCTTTACCGGATGCTGAGTTGTACCAGGTGATGGATGAATTGTTGGCGTGGTCAGGAAAAAAAACTGTCCGATTTTCAACCAATCGTACTCTTTCTGAAAAAGAATTGCTCCTGTTAGAACAAGGGGAGTTGCTTGAAATCGGCGGACACACGGTGACTCATCCGTTTCTTTCCATGCTTTCGGAAAGCCGGCAGCACCTTGAAATTAAGCAGAATAAAATCGTATTAGAAGAATACTTGGGACATCAGGTAAACCTTTTTGCGTATCCTTACGGTAATTATTCGATGCAGACCAAAGCCATTGTTCAGGAGGCTGGTTTTGCCTGCGCCTGCACCACAGATGAAGATTGTGTCTGGTATGGCAGCGACCGTTTCCTTCTGCCTCGCATAGGGATCATGGATTGCGGAGGGGATGAATTTGCAAAGCAATTGATCCGAATACTAAAATAATCACAACGCAGGATGACTTATGTCAAACCACGAAAAACACAAAAAACACGAAAGATATTTGTAAGTTTCAGTAGATCGAAAACTTTTGTAAACAGTGGATTCGGGGTTACCGAATTTAAGATCAGGTAAAAAACATCCGCTTTTTAATTTTAACCTCGAATGACAGTATATTATCCGATATCCGCATCCGTCATTCCGGGGAAAATCGGAAAACGGATGTTTTCCGAATTTTAACCCGGAATCCACTGTTTACAAGGTTAGGCTCATTTCGTGTTTTTCGTGGTCGAACTGACACCTTATGTTTCAAACCACGAAAAATATTTGTGAATCTTAAATGTCTTACTATCAATCAGGAAGCTAATCCATGGGAATTGATACGTTTAATCAAAATTTTTATGAAAAATCGCATGTTGCACATGACTACTCTGAAAATTATAATTTTATCTGGCCTGAAGAGAAACTGATCTTTGAAAAATATAAAGATCGGATTCATGGCAAAAAGGTTCTTGATATCGGAATCGGTGGTGGGAGAACGACACCTGCCTTAGGCAGCTTGGCAAAAGACTATACCGGTATTGACTACTCCGAAGAAATGGTTGCGGTATGCAAAAAAAAATATCCGGCCTTAAAATTCATCCATTGTGATTCCAGTGATATGTCCGTGATGGCTGATGAGATTTTTGATTTCATTATTTTCTCCTTTAATGGAATAGACAGTATGTCACATGAAAAAAGAATCAAAACCTTGAAGGAGATATACAGGATACTGAAACGCAATGGAATTTTCGTATTCTCATCACACAACAGGGATGACCGGAAAATTGTTACTGCCTACAATAAATATGATAAAAGCATTATTCGAAATATCCGAAATATTCTCAGCTATCTGAGAGTAAAAAGGCATCAGATTGTCACAGATAATTATGCCATATTGAGTGACCCGTTAGCCGGGATCGGATGTATGACGTATTATATCAGGAAAAAAAACCAGCTCGAACAACTTGAAGATGCCGGATTTACGGATGTTGAAATACTCAATAGGAAGTTACAGTTTGTTGCGGCGGATTCAGTTGATCAAGACAGCCAGTTTATACATTACATTGCCAAGAAGTGACCTACAGACAAGTTAATTCACGCCATGTGCAACTTTGTGAACCCTTCGTGCCTTCGTGGCATTATAAGTCGCACATCGCGTTAATTCCCTGAATTTTGATTCCAAAGAGAGATAACCAGGGTTACTATGATCAAAGAACCATTTGTTTCTGCCATAACTATTTTTTTTAATGAAGAAAAATTCATCAGAGAGGCAATTGAAAGCGTATTTGCCCAAACTTATGAGAACTGGGAACTGATACTGGTTGATGATGGTTCCACCGACAGGAGCACTCAGATTGCCAGACAATATGCTGAAAAATTCTCCGGCAAGGTTCGCTATCTTGAGCATCATAACCATGAAAACCGGGGAATGAGTGCTTCGCGCAATTTAGGCGTCCGCAATGCAAAAGGTTCGCATATCGCATACCTGGATGGTGATGATGTCTGGATGCCTGACTTGCTGGAGCGTCAGGTTGCCATTCTTGAATCACACCCCGGGGCGGTTATGCTGTCGGCACCTCTTCAACTGTGGCATAGTTGGAGTGGAAATCCTGGAGATAAACACCGGGACTGCATCCTGGAGGTCGGTGATGATGGCCTCCATCCCTTTAGCGACAGGTTGGTTAAACCGCCCGGGCTGCTGTGCCTCTTTCTGCGGAACGAATTGTTCATTCCGGGTAGTGTTCTTATGAAGCGCAAGGCTATCTCAGACGTAGGAGGGTATGAAGATCGTTTTCGTGACGGGTATTCTGATGCTGCGGTTTTTGTGAAGATATGTCTCACCTCTCCGGTATTCATAAGCAGTGAGTGCGGTTACAAGTATCGAAAGCACCAGGGATCATACACATATCAGTCATATCACAATGATGAAGACGATACTTCCCGAGAACTTTATCTTAACTGGGTCAGCAACTACCTGTCCGAACAAAAGGTCAGGGATCCGAATGTCTGGAAAGCACTTAACTATGCCAGGCGGATTCACCGGCATCCGAAATTGTACCGCATGCAGGAAAAAGTACTCCGTTTAGGATACCGAATTTTACCCGACCCTCTTACTAATATGGTTAAGACTTTTTGGCGGGCGATGGCTGACAGAATAAACAAATCCGCTTTCTGACAGCATCATACCGTCATGCAAATTTAACTATTCGAAAGGCAGCATAATTTTAAATGCAATATTGCAAAACTCCGCAACTGATGATCAGTGTCGTTTTATGCACCTACAACAGAGCCGAACTGTTTGCCAATGCTCTGAACACACTGTGTGAACAACTCTTAGAAACGAACCTCTACGAGATCATTATCGTTGATAATAATTCCAAGGACAGCACACCTGAGATAGCGGAAAATTTTTGTCGGGATTATCCGAATATCAGGTATTTCCTGGAAACTCATCAGGGGCTTTCCCATGCACGCAACAGGGGCTGGCAAGAGGCAAGAGGTTTGTATGTGGCCTATGCTGATGACGACTGCAAAATGCCGGCATCGTGGCTGACAATCGCTGTTGAAATCATCAATAAAATTACACCGGCTGTGTTCGGGGGGCCTTATTTTGCCTTTTATGATTCACAGAAACCATACTGGTGGAAGGATAGTTACGGCAATTACGAGCAAGCCCGGGTATCCCGCCCCTTGCGTCGGCTTGAATATTTAAGAGGGGGAAATATTTTTTTCCGTCGCAAGGTGCTTGAAGACATGAAAGGATTTGAGGTCGGGTTAGGAATGTCGGGCCAGACATTAGGCTATGGTGAGGAAACTCACTTACAGAGACGTATTCGCTCGGAGATGCCCGACGACATTATTTACTACGACCCCCGGTTATATACCTATCATCTGGTACGTCCTGGAAAGATGTGCATTCGCTGGATCCTGTATAGTTATTTTGTCAGCGGCCGCAATTCAAATGACATATTTCAGCAGACTTTTCATAAAACTGGCAGATTGAACAAACTCAGATTGTTATGCCAGGCGATCCTGATACTTTTTAAATTACAGGCGGACTGTCTCAATGGTGTGATGCGGCGTGATCGTGAGCAGTATCCTTATCTGAAAAATTATTTGTATGAGAATACTTCAAAATATTTTGCTATGCTTGGGAAATTATATGATGAATTTATCAGATGATCGGTTGCTGTCAGGAACCGGTTAAAGCAGATTTCCCCGGCTGACATTTCAGCAGATGCGGGCTTGTGACAGATATTTTTAAACTGTTTTTTTTGGAAATTCTTTACGGACAGAAATCGTAAATCATTTTTTGATATCAGCCAGCCAAGACAACGCAGAAGTGACTTTCGGAACCCGATCTTTAAAAAACTTTTTAACATCCGAAGGGTCCCCTATCCATAAAAAAGCCGATCCCATAATAATCAGCATGAGTGTTAAAACAAGCATACACCCCGCGGCCCAGGTTCTGAATCTTCCCCGGGAAGGAGGCGGTTCTGATTCTGCAGGAAGCTCCGGATATTTGCCCTTGTTTCTTTTTTCGATTCTTTCCCATCGGAATTCCGCCTTTTCTATGGAATCCAGCAATGGTATCACACTGACATAATCCGCTGTTTTCTCGCAGATCACCGATTCTATGCCTTTTTCCTCACACTTTAACAGGAAGTTATAGTCAAAGCGATGCCTGCACTTGGCAGCCGTACACATACACGGAATCTTTTCAATAAAACGGATTTTACGGATGCTTTTATGAATTGCAAAAAAATGAGAGCGGATAATCGCCAGCAGTTCATGTTTTTTAATGCCGTCAATCTGAATCACAACGACTCTGGCATGAGGATTGATCCTGACACTGGCTCTGCTTACTTCATATTCGAAATAAGCCCCTTCACGCCAGCAGAGTTTTTTGCCGTCACGTTCAATCAGAAACTCGTGCATCCGTACAATCAGCCGGGTGATTATGCCAGCAGGCAGAAAATCATAATGGTACTCGAACTGAAGATAATCTTCCGGATTCCAGGCATACTCAGCTTCCCTGGGGGACAAAAACTCCACCACAATGTGACAGCCTCGCTGCCCGAAAGGAAATGCCAGTTCAAAATTCGCCATAAGACGCAGAATGGTTGCATATTTGTCTCTCGGATATAATTTCTGGTCAGTCCATATCCGGGGCAGATCCCTGTTGTACAATATGCCGCTGTTCTCCTGAACAATCTTGGCATCCAACACCCTGTAAACAGCGTCCGTCCCCCATGATGGGCTGAGAACCATCGTATGTCTCAGCAGGGGATCGTTCCGAAAGTGCAGGATAATCCCCAGATCATGAAGATAGCGGCTCAGACTCCCTGCCTCTCTTTCATCAATATCCACTTTGCTGCATACTTCCAGATATTTCCTGTAGAGAAGATAGTATCTTGATGTGGCTCTGAGTGCTCTTCGTATTGTAAGCCAGGAAGTGGGCCAGAATGTTCCCATAAGGGGTAATTTCCAGGCATGTTTGCGAATCAGATTTCGCAGCGACTCAATACCGTTTCCGCTTTTAGCACTGACTTTTTCTGATGCAACGATCCGGGGATAACGTTCTTTCAGTTCCTTGAAGTTCAGATCATTACTCCGTTCATCTGATTTGTTCATCACAATGATGATCGGGCTTTCCTCGGCAAAGGTCTCAATCGCATTGAGCCAGTAATCAATCCGGCTGTGATCCTCTTCCTGACACGCATCCCAGACAAGAATGTAAAGTGAGCGGGGGGTCAGAAAAAACTGGTGGGTAGCATGATAGATCTCCTGCCCGCCGAAATCCCAGACATTCAGGGTCAGATGTGTCCGGAGATCGTCAGCAGCATTGAGTTTCCAGGAATGGATATCAATCCCTTTTGTGGTTCTCCCGTTTTCCACATATTCATCTGATATCAGACGATTTACCAGGCAGGTTTTCCCTACGCCGCCCTGGCCAACGACCATAAGCTTGCATTCGTAAAGGGTTTGTCCGCCTTTGCCGGATTCCTGGAGATAATTCCGGATGGCAGGCAGTCCCTGGCTGGCAATTTCCGGAGGCGGAAATGTCAGGGGATTTCCCCCCAGATCGAGGTGAATCAGCCTTTCGGAAAGCGGTATCTCCCTGGGCACTTCTCTCAACTGGTTGACGCCGAGATTCAGTTCCCTGAGATTCCTCAGTCTGGAAATTTCTTCGGGCACCTCGCTCAGTTTATTCGAATCCAGGTAAAGCAGTGCCAGGCTTTTGAGATTGGAAATCTCTTTCGGAAGTCTGAGCAGCTGATTGGCGCTCAGATGAAGTTCTGTGAGTTTCTTTAGCTGAGATATTTCCTTAGGCAGTTCGACCAGTTCATTTGAATTTAAAAAAAGGCGGGTAAGATTCCTGAGTTGGCCGATCTCCCCGGGCAGTTCGATAAGTTGGTTATAACTTAAATCAAATATGTTAAGGTTTTTCAGCAGGGCAATCTTCGGGGGCAGTTTGCTCAACTGGTTATAACTCAGATACAGCCGGGTAAGATTTCTGAGACCGAGGATTTCTTCGGGAAACTCATCCAGATGATTATAACTCAGGTAAAGCCCGTTGAGATTCTTCAGCCGATCAATCTCTTTGGGCAGTTCACTCAGTTGATTAGAATTCAGATACAGCCGGGTGAGATTCCTTAACTGGGAGACTTCTTCGGGCAGTTCGGTTAGTTGGTTGTAACTCAGATACAGCCGTGTGAGACTCCTGAGGGAAGCAATTTCTTTCGGCAGTTCGATCAGTCCCCTGACAATAAGAACCTGTAATGAGGTCAGTCTGCCGATTTCCGGCGGAAGATATGTGATTCTGTGATCAGACAGGTCAAGTTCGACAGCACCTTCCTTTTCTGCTTTCCGAATAATTTTCAATAATTGTTCCTGATTCACTTTTTATCCCCTGTCTTACGTAAAGCGATTTCTCTCACTCCGGATTTTAAAATCATGCTAAAAAAGGCTGTTGCGACAAAAATTCCCCGCCCCCTTTACGAAAGGGGGATGAATTTACGGGCGTATTTACAAGTTGGGGGAGTCGCTTTTATTGTCCCGCAGGGACTTGTGAAAACAGCCCGGCAATTCATTGCCGGGTCGGACATGCATAATTTGTCATGTCCCGCAGGGACAACCGAACTTACTTAAATACAATGAAATATTTCAGTCGTCCCCTACGGACTCTCCCCCCAACTTATAAATACGCCCCGAATTTACAAGTTGCGGTACCAGGCTTTAAAAACCTCGCAGATCTGATTCTGAAAAATTATGACCTGCTTAACTGAGGAACTCCGTATCCTCTGCGGTAACACTCTGTTTATTTATGAAATATATAGCACTGATAATGCGGCAAAAGATTATCCGAGGCCATGAAAAAAGATCATAATCAGAATGAATCTGCCATACTGAAGGGAAATATCCGTGATCCGAGGTTATGAAGAAGATTACGGGCTAAGGATAAGTTCCGAAGGTGTAAACTTACAGGTATTTAAGGATGTTTCTTTCCCAGGTTTAATAAATCGGCCACGCGTTATCGGAGTCATCAGCAGTATGAGGCACATATCCTTTTGTACCGCGAACATCTGGCAAAGATTCTCCTGTCAGAACGGATAAAACCAGCAGGGACACGTTTTCCGGAACTATCACGG
The DNA here is from genome assembly GCA_030378015.1 of Desulfococcaceae bacterium HSG8. GTDB lineage: Bacteria > Desulfobacterota > Desulfobacteria > Desulfobacterales > 4be13 > JAUCGG01. The sequence continues at coordinate 3,964 of JAUCGG010000088.1, read as the reverse complement.
TATGCCAGTTCGCAGATGAAAGCATTAACCTCCTGAGATAAGTCCTGGCTTCCAGATTGCCTGTTACATCAAAAAGGATGTCCAACCCTTTGTTCATTGCCACGACTTCTTCAATGGGAACGATTTTAACCCCTTGGTTACGGGCAAGCCGGGCGCCTTCCCCTTCTGTAATTTCAGAGACAGCCACTACATTTACCGATTTCTGAGAGAGCAGCGCGTGTAACAATTTCCTCCCGATACTTCCCATCCCTATGATGGCTATATTCATTTTGGTCATAAATTTCCCTTAGTTGGTGAACTTTGAAAATTAATTTCAAGATCATGAGTTTTATCAAACAGGCTCTCTCAATCGACACGAGGTCATTTGTTTCACATAATAAAAATAAGATCAATAGGGTGAAAAGAGTATTTCAAGGTAGCAATATCCTACTTTTAAAGCTTGTTTCCAGCCTGGCTGAAATGCGGTTCTCGAAGTTTAGGGATTCATTCCGGAGTCAAAAAACCTTGGTTTGCGTGTGTATTTATAAGTTTGCTTTTATTAGATATTGCTCACAAAACAAGCTTTAACCCCGTTTCCGTTGAATTCTGATTTTTTCGCATATTCCGAAATTTTAAATAATGACTCGGAACTTCCTGAAAAAAAATTTGCTATTCTTTTCTTTCTGTTATATGATAAACCATAACATACTGATATAAGATACAGGAGCTAACAGAATGAGCTTATTCAGACTGGTTTCAGATTTCACACCAAATGGCGATCAGCCCGAAGCCATCGAAACACTGACTCGTAACATATTATCCGGCAAGCAGTACCACGTACTCCTAGGGGTAACAGGCTCCGGCAAGACCTTTACAATGGCCCATGTTATTGCAAAGTTAGGAAAGCCGGCACTTGTCATTGCCCCGAATAAGACCCTCGCGGCCCAGTTATATAATGAATTCAGAACTCTTTTTCCTGAAAATGCGGTTGAATACTTTGTAAGCTACTATGATTATTATCAGCCCGAAGCCTATATTCCTTCCACTGACACCTACATCCAGAAAGATTCCGCTATTAACGAGATGATAGACAAACTGCGCCATTCTGCCACAAGGTCAGTGCTTTCCCGCAAGGATGTGATTGTGGTGGCCAGTGTATCCTGTATTTTCGGACTGGGCGCGCCCGAGGATTATCTCGGCATGAGGATTGATCTCGAACAGGATACGGAACTGAACCGGGACAGGCTTCTCTCAAAATTTGTCCTCATGCAATATGAAAGAAATGACCTTGACTTTCACCGCGGGGTATTCCGGGTAAGAGGGGATCGGGTGGAAATTTTTCCTGCATATGAAGAGGACAAAGCCATCCGCATCGAATTTTTCGGAGATGAGATTGAAAGCATTGCAGAAATTGACCCGCTCCGGGGGGATGTGATCCGGCGCATGAAGCAACTGACCCTGTTTCCTGCCAGTCACTATGTCACGCAGAAAGGCACACTGGAAAGGACAATTGATGCTGTCAAGGCGGAACTGAAGGAGCAGATTGAGTATTTCAGAAAGGAGAACATGCTGATTGAGGCCCAGCGGATTGAGGAGCGAACCAATTTTGATTTGGAAATGATGCTGGAGATCGGCTATTGCAACGGTATTGAAAACTATTCCCGCCATCTTACCGGAAGAAAACCCGGGGCACCTCCGCCCACGCTGCTGGATTATTTTCCTGAAGATTTACTCATATGTATTGACGAAAGCCATATCGGTGTACCGCAACTTCGAGGCATGTACAGGGGTGACAGATCCCGCAAGAAAACCCTTGTCAGATACGGGTTCCGCCTGCCATCTGCCCTAGATAACCGACCATTGAAATTTGATGAGTTCACATCAAGATTGTCACAGGTTGTCTGCATCTCGGCCACACCCGCGGAATATGAACTGGAAAAAGCAGGAGACGCGATCGCTGAACTGATCGTGAGACCCACGGGCCTTCTTGATCCTGAAATAGATGTTCGGAAAGCAGAACACCAGGTGGATGATCTTCTCGAAGAGATCCGGACCCGCATCAGGAGAAATGAGCGGGTCCTGGTGACAACGCTGACGAAGCGCATGGCCGAAGACCTCAGCGAATACTATTCTGATCTGGATTTAAAGGTGCGTTATCTTCATGCTGATATCAGCACACTGGAACGGATGGATATCATACGAGATCTCAGGATCGGAATTTCTGATGTACTCATCGGTATCAACCTGCTCCGGGAAGGGCTTGATATCCCGGAGGTTTCACTGGTAGCCATACTGGATGCTGACAAGGAAGGTTTCCTGCGTTCGGCAAGATCCCTGATCCAGACATGCGGGCGTGCAGCCAGGAATGCCCAAGGGAAAGTCATCATGTACGCGGATGTTATAACAAAATCCATTCAGCAGGCCATTGATGAAACCAGTCGCCGGAAAAAAATCCAGGAAGCCTACAATGAAAAATATAATATCACTCCGGAGAGCATTCAGAAAGAAATCAGTTACATATTTGATTTTATGAATAATCAGGAGGAGCCTGCGCCGGATAAGGTTGCTGAATCTGTTACTGAATACGGGGATTCGGATAATCTGGAGGAAATTATCGGCCATATGGAGAGAGAAATGGAACAGGCAGCAAAAATGCTCGAATTTGAAAGGGCCGCGGAGCTTAGGGATCAGATTGAGGCATTGAAGAAGCAGTGATAAAGTTGAATGTGATTAAGACCTTGTTCCCAAACTCCGTTTGGGAACATACTTGCAGGCAAACTCTGTTTGCGGAAGCCATATGATATCAGTAAAAAGCAAAACCGGAGTTTTGCGGGCAATAGCGTTCCCAAACGGAGTTTGGGAACGAGGACGGTTAACAGATGGCACAAACCTTTTTTCACTTTGAAAACATGACAGGTTCGGACGCGCCCTGTCAGAAATCAGAGATGCTCCAGAATCTCCCTGACCCTGATCTTTTTGACGGGTTATCAGAAAAAGAAGCATATGGCTGGCGGGAATATCTGTACGCAACTCCGAGGAAAAAGACTCGGAAACTCAGCCTGCGTAATCATGTCATAGCCCTTTACGATCCCTTTGCTTCCCGTAAGGACTTCCCCGCAGGCAGACGTTGGTGCGTCAATGTTTATGTCGGCTGTATTTTCTCTTGTAAATATTGCTACATCGTCAGCTATATCAGGAACGCTTTTAAACCGCATTCCAAAAAAAATTTTAAAAAGCTGGCCGAAAGAGATATCAAAAAAATTCAGAAGCTAGGACTTCATCCTGCCCCCATCCATATCAGCAATTCAACTGATCCCTTGCAATATTTGGAAAAATCTCACAAACACACCCTTTTCCTCTTGCAAAAGCTCCGGGAGCATCGGGAATGTTTCACCACTATCACTGTTCTGACTAAAAATCCGATGATTCTGTGTGATCCTGAATACCTGACTATAATTCAAGCATTGAAAAACTTCCAGGTCGAAGTCACTTGCCCTTTTTACAAAGATGATATCCGGAAATTTTTTGAGCCATACGCTCCTCCGATTGAGAGCCGCCTTGAAGCAATAAGAAAATTACGTGAAAAAGATATTACCATTTCATTGCGCCTTGATCCTGTATTACCCAGGGTCCCCTTGCCAAAAGAGTTTTTCAGCAAGCCCGGTCTGGAGGACTACGATGCCCCGGAAGGTCAGACAGATAAGGATATTGAGCAGTTAATCAGATTTGCCTCGGAAGTCGGCTGTAAAAGTATTATTGTATCTCCGTTAAAATTAGTCATCGGCAGATTCGGCAACCCGGATATATGTTCGGACTATCTGAAATTATATACAGAAGCAAACCAGGGAAAACTCATAAGGCAAGGTTCGGCTTACCGCATGCCCTGGCCCTTGTATCTTCATTGGCTTGAAAAGCCGGGAGACTTGGCAAAATCGTTGGGAATCCCTTTAATTTATTGTAAAAATAATCTGTTAAATACATATTG
>JAUCGG010000087.1 GCA_030378015.1 Desulfococcaceae bacterium HSG8 | reverse complement strand
TAATTCTTTAAAAACAGATGGTTATGTAAGGAATCAGAAAATGCTGGCCTATAACTAATTGTTTTATATAAATATTTCTATTGATAAAAAATCGCTCAACTTAGGTTTTAACTGCAAGCATTCGGCGAACCCCGTCGAACTCGCCCCCTCATGCCCGGTTCGGATTGACAAATCCGAACCATCGCCGGATTTGTCAATCCGGCGGGAGCGGACACGGGGGAAGCAAAAACAAAACTATATCTCCTGACAGGTGACCAGTTTGCGGCCTTCCAGAAGATATTCCACACACGCGTCACAGAAAATGCACTCACACCCGGCATCACCGACCTTTTCAAGCCAGCGATTCGGCAGATCAGGCTCCCGTATCAGGGACCTGGCAAAACCGAAATATTCCGCCGTGCCCTGCTGAGAGAGTCTTTCCACATCCTCGACAGACGCGTTTCCTCCTGTCATTATCAGCGGGATACTCAGACTCACCTTCTCATCGTACATGGTGTGACGGACCCGCCTTTTGGCCTCGTCTGTATCTTTATCCTCGCTTATTTCTATAGCGTCAAGACCTGTCCCGGAAAGCTCGTGCAGGAAGCGGGGGAAGGCATCCGCGTCAATTCCGTCAAAAGGGAGTTTCGCAAAACCATTGACTTTTATGAGAACAGGGAAGTCGGAACCGAGGGATGACTTGATCTTGTCTGTCATCTCTCTCACTATTCTCACCATATTCTTCATTGAGCCGCCATACTGGTCTGTCCGCTTGTTGGAGAACGGGGTCAGAAATGTGTTCAGCAGGAAGCTGTGCGCCCCGTGAAGTTGGATGCCGTCAAAGCCCGCTGCCTTCGCTCTTTTCGCGGCAGCAAGATAAAGGTCCTCAAGTTCCAATATCTCACTGACGGACAGGACATGCGGCTGCTTTTTCACAAAAGGCCAGGGAACAGACGACGCAGAGACAGGCTCGGTGGTCGAATCCATTCCGATGTGGTTGATCTGAGCCAGTATTTTGCAGTCACTGTCCGCATCATGCACGACCCTGGCCATTTTGCTGAGCTGGGGTATGAATTTGTCATCATGGATGCAGGTGAGGTTGTGATTGAAGACAAAATTTTTCCCGGACTGGGGAACCACGGTCATGTGGCCGCTTATTATCAGGCCGGCACCTCCCCTGCTCCATTCCTTGTACATTCCAAGACCCTCACTCATGAAACTGCAATCGTCATTGGTGGCGCCAACGTCTGTAGCGGCTTTCACTATGTGATTTTTAAGGTCCAGGCTGCCTATCTTTCCCTTGGAAAAGACTTTGTAATTGCCACGCGGCTTGTTTTTGGCTTTGCATTCGGAAAAAAATGCACACCCGCCGCTGCCCAGAGTGACAACAGCGGAACCAGCGGCAACTTTGATAAATTCTCTGCGAGAGAATCCCTTGTTTTCCATATTTCCTCCTGTAAGTGTCAGTAGATCAGGCCCCCGTTCCGCCTTCAGGCGGTCTTCGGCCCCGTTCGTAGTTCCGCCTTCAGGCGGTTTTTGTGAAAACAGATACCTGCGCTTACATGACAGACCGCTCTGACATCTGCCGGCCCCGTTCGTAGTTCCAAGCGGGCATCTGGATTGCCGGACGTGCTTGGGATTTGTCAATCCCAAGCGAGCGTTTTTCCAAGAACCAGTCATGCTACAACAGCAAATCCTGTTTCCAACCAAAATGTTCGATCTTTATTTCCTTCATCTGACTTGTTCCCAATTTATACATCTTGTCAGCGGCCTCCACACAGAGAGGTGGCGGCGAAAGGGGCCAGGGCTCGCCTCGCATGGCCTTCCTCTTTTCATTGAGGATTTGCAGAGAGACTGTCTCCACAGCAACAGGATCCGTGCCGGCAATCAACCCGTTATACGCCCATTTATAGCGCGGATCAGGCTGAGGCCCTTTGTCGCAAAGCGGATAGAGCGCATCTACCAGAACGAGCTTTGTCTTTCCCTTGACAAAGGGAAGATTCCAGATTTCCCCCAATTTTGCGCTGTTTTCCTCGTGATAACTGTCCGGGCTGCCTGAATACATGATGTAAGTTTTAAACACCGTGCCAATTCCTGTCAGCCAATGCGCTTTGAGAGCAGGAAGCGCAATCAGGGCCGTACATTTTTTGGGCATGGAGGGATCACCCTGCGCCATGATGATTCTCTTTTTCGGGATTCCGGCATCCACCAGCGAACTTCTGACAGCATCAGTGACTTCATCATGAGTCGGGTTCAAATGGTCGGTCGGAACCAGACCAATCGTGTCATCCGGCTTGACAAGGCTCAACCATGCATCTTTGGCATTCTTCTTGCCGGTAAAGCCGGTCAGTGTCTGATCAAGCATTTTCTTCACGATTGCGCTGTCCACATTCTTTGAGGAATCCATGGCGTTTTTATCGCGCACCACTGTCACCAGACTTGAACGAACCGCTTTTGCCTCGGCTTCTGACCAGTCAAAACCCAGGATGGAAGTACCCACCGCCGCGCCGACTGTTCCGCGTATAAAGTCTCTTCTTGTTATCACATGCCTTTCATCTTTCATAAATACCCTCCTTATCTTTAGGAAGTACTGATTGAAACAAATTGAAAATTTGTTCCACCTTGACATTATTTCTGAAACAAAGCACTTCGTAAACCGGATTGGATTATAATCCCGGCAGTTTCCTGATCAGGACATTCAAATACAAGCATAATATACTTGTCGTGCAGCTTATATCCTAACCAGCCATCCTCAAGTTTGAAAAAGTTCGGGCTTTCAGTCATCGGGCTGGCCGCAAAATTTTGTTTATGCTCAGGCAGGTAGGCTTTGTGAAAGTGCTCCAGAGCTTGCCGCGCAAGGTCAGGATTCGCATATTTCACAAACAGAAACTGCGCGCGTCTGCGGTTTTCAGTGTCAGACATTTTTTCATAGGGTGCTGTCACCGCCTCTGTTGAAATGTCCAGATTGAGAATGTTCTCATGACTGACATAATACAATGAGTTCAGCACCAGATATGAACGGAAATACCCGATTCTGTCTTTCCGCAACTTCCAATCCGAACCTATGGTATGTGAAAGAACATTCAACAATTCGGGTTCAGGAGGGATGCTGCGATTTGCAACAATGGCCCGGCCCAGAGAAAGCACGGCTTCTTTGGATGCGGGCGTTTCCCGGTAGGCCATGACTCTGGCATAAATATTGTCCGACCAGATACGCAGCAGGCCCGAGCCATAAAGAGTTCTGCTTGATGGCGCAATGGTCTTATCTGCGGGAGAATCATTCAGAGCAGCGGAGTCACTGGCCCAATCCAATGACAGCAGACCAAAGGCATCGTCAGAGGTTTTCATATGATACAGTTCCACTGAGATAATCTCCTGATTGTCAGCCGAATACTCATATACATTGATATGGTTGAAACCATAGGCCAGATACAGTTCCCCGGCACCGTTCATATACTTGAAAATGTTCGTCGAATCAACCAGCCGCGGTGAATCAGGCCTGGTCCAGACACCGACGGTTTTGGGGATATCAAGTTTGTACGCTTTCATCTTGGCAGTTGCTCCTTCAGATATTGATGCTGTCATAATAATTGTCAAAAGATAAAAAACCGTTTTCAAAGACAATTTCATTATTTTCCTTTCTGATGATTTTTCACATTTGCATCGTTTTGAAACAGATTGTCAGAAAAAAGGAGTGCAAAAATTGAGCGAGGGCAGCGAGCGGTTTTTTGCAAATTGCAAATTTGTTTTACATCGGATTATTGCTCACTCTACCCGGACGTTATTTCTGAAACACGGCACTAAGACTAAGAGTTTGGCCTAACCGCGCAGTTTCCTGAGCAGCCAGGCCATGTTTTCACCCAGAACCTTCATTGTCTGAATTCCCTCCTCGTCTTTTTCCACCTCTCCCTTGTCATAGCCCACACCCATGTTCCAATAGCTGGACCCGGGGACGACCATCTGGTTGATGAAGAAAAAATGGTTGATGGAATTGAAGACATGAATGCTGCCGGCCCTTCGCACAGCCACGACAGCGGCACCCACTTTGCGCCTGAACATGTCGTCATTGGCCTTTCCCACAAGACCGGCCCGGTCAATCAGAGCCTTCATCTCAGTGCTGACATTTGAGAAATATGTGGGCGACCCCAGGATTATTCCATCCGCCTCAAGCATCTTTTCAACGCACTCATTCAGGATATCTTTTTTCATCGAACATCGCTGATCCTTGTTTTCAAAACATTTGAGACAGGCCATGCAGCCCCGGATGTTTTTGCCGCCAAGCTGAAAGAACTCTGTCTCAATGCCCTCTTTTTGCAACTCCTCAAACACACGACGGATCATGATGGAAGTATTTCCATCTTTGCGCGGACTTCCATTGAATGCAATAACCTTCATTTTGAATTTTTCCTTTTCATCAGAGTAGTTGAAAAATGGCGATTCGTCTCCCTCCTTTGCTCTGCTCAGGAAGGGGATTTATCGCCAATTAAGTTAAAAGCTATGCCTGAACAAAATTCAGCCCCAGTTCTTCCAGTCGGGCCTTTGTGGGATTGCCTTTGTTGTCCCATCCCCTGTCGGCGTAATACTTGTCAAGGAGCTTTTCAATCTCATCCAGCTTCAGAATCTTGCCCTTGGCCGCGCCCTTCGAGAGGGCCTCCTTGTACATGCGCGGCGGAACGGTGTCGTCCGCGCGGGCAAAACCATTGGCCATGTTGAAGCTCCTCTCCAGGGTATAGATTCGGTCCGCGGTTTTCATGTAGTCATCCATGGTGAGATGATATCCCGCGGCCGCATTGAGCAGATCCTTTATGGTCTCGGGTTTCAAGCCCACAATTTGCGGAAACAGACAGATGCCGAGGGAGTCGTTCATAGCGCGCGCGTTCTGGGTTTTGATGTCCGAGCCGGTGAGGTGATCTCCGCCCCGGCTGGCGGTCAGATAGGTGGTTTCATAATTCTTCAGGGAACGCGTGTTCCATGCTGCCCATGCCTGCCCCTTGGTTTCGATGGCGAAGTGTTCGCATTCCTTGCCCCAGACTTTCACAAGAGCCCTGAGATTCCGGCCGAGAAGTTTTCCGCAGCCTTCGCCATAGGCAACCTTTTTCTGAATGGCGAGCATGGCATCCACATCGCCCCATTTCAATTCGATCCCGTCCAGGTCGGATGCCTTGATAATGCCCTTTTCATAAGCTTCCATGCAGAAACCGATGATGTTGCCCATGGAGATGAAACAGATGCCGTAGTCATCGGATGCAGCGGTGTTGGCCATCCACCCGTAAAAGTCCTTCACGCCGCAGTTGGCGCCCATCATAGCACCTTCGTATTCGGGGCCGTCGTGAGTCATGCCGGAAAAACGGCCAGTTCGGATCATGCCCCTGTTCAGACAGGCGATAGGGCACATGTAGCAGCCGCTGTCGCCGACCCACAAATTTCTGTATGCTCTTTCCGCACTCAGCAAATCAGCATGTTCATAAGTGCCTTCCTTAAAATTATACACAGCCTCAGAACCCCAGTCGCTGGAAGCAGTCAGCACCATGGCTGTCCCATATTTCCTCCATTGCTCAAAGCCGCTGCTTGACAACAGTTCAGTCCAGGCCTGCTTGTCGGCCTTTTTCCATGCCTTCATATCATGAATCCCGATGGCATTGGTCCCCCGGACAGCGACAAACTTGAGCTTCTTGGAACCCATGACCGCCCCGGTGCCGCCCCGGCCCGCAGCATGATGAACTTCGGTCATAATATTGGCATAGCGGACCAGATTTTCGCCGGCCGGTCCGATGTAAACACTTTTATAAAGCTGGCCGATATCCTTGTCCAGGGCAACCTGAAGCTCATAGTTACGCATACCCCAATACTTTTCCGCAGGTACGATCTTCACCTTTTCGTTTTCGATCACGATGCCCACCGGGCCTGAAGCGGCCCCAGTGACGATCAGTGCGTCATATCCGGCAAACTTCAGCTCCGGGGTCCAGCGTCCCCCCACACTGGAATGGGAGATGCCGGTGGTATTCGGATTGCTTTTGGGGAAAGTGGAGGCCGAGCGGGTCACAATGGTCAGCCGGCCGGTAGACGGCGCGGGAAGGCCGTTCAGCGGGCCGGAAATAAAGCATATCGGGGTATCGGGATCCAGATAGCTGCTCCCGGGTTTGGTCCGATCCCACAGCCATTTGGCACCCAGTCCCCTGCCGCCGATGAACAGTTGCGCTTCCTCCATATCCATGGGCACTGTTTTTGTTTTTTTCGCGGTCAGGTCAACCTCGAGTATCTTGCCTACATATCCTCCTGGCATGTCTTCCTCCTTATTTTAAAGCGGTGATGATCCGTTTATTTCAAGTTGTCCGTGATGGTTTTATATCCGCCGTAGATCGTTTCAATGGCTTCCTTTGCCATGACATCGGCATTTCTGGACGCATATTTCCCGTCGGTTGTCCGTGGAAAGACCGCAAGCGCGTTCTGCGGACATTTTTTGACGCACTCGCCGCAAAGAAGGCAGAAACCGTCCGGGGTTTCATCCTCCTTCAGCCTGAGATTTCCGTTTCTTTCAGTGTTGCAGGCTTCGACGCACTCGCCGCATTTTTCACATCTTTCCGTGTCAACGGTCAGGGCCTTTGTTTCCGGGTGCTCAAAAATGGCTTTCCTGCCTTCTTTGTCCGGATCCACGGGACACGCACTGATGCAGGGACGATCTCCGCACTGCTGGCAGACAATGCCGATAAACACCGTGGGCTGATAGGTGTAAATCCTGATACGGGACTTGAAGGGATTGACTTCCCCATGGTTTTTCAGAGCGCAGGCAACCTCACAGATCCGGCAGCCAGCGCATTTGCGCGGGTCATGTGAGATACGTCCGCCAACCACTTTCTCGCCCCGGACAGACGGTTTCATTGCAAACACATCAATGTCAACAGCCTTTGCCTGTTCGGTCACAAGGGGGGCCAGAGCAACTGCGCCCGCTCCCACGGCCATCCCCTTCAGAAAATCTCGCCGGTTCGGAGTCCTGAGCTTTTTTTCGGGCGCTGTTTCCTCCGCGGGAACATCGTTATGCAGCTTTTTGTTTGGATCAAACACGGTTACGCCTCCTTTGAATTAATAACTCTTTTTGGTTTTATTTATTATTTAACTTCACTGCCGAGAAGTCCCCTTCCTGAGCCTGCGAAACTGGGGATGAATCGGCATTTCTCCAGGCATCCTTTTCCCCCAATAATAATAAAGAAGACCTGCGAGGTTTTCAAAACCTCGCAGGTCTGATTCAAAACAGGTCTGATTCAAAACCTCGCAGGTCTGATCATTCGTCGGTTTATTTGAAAACCTTCTTTTCAATCTCGGCGATCTGCGGCAGCGCGGTTTCCCGGCAATACTTACCCCATTTCGGGTGATCGGCAAACTTCGCATCAAGCCATGTGTCAAGGATATCCGCTGCCTTTTCCGGAGCGGTGACGAACTGCCCCAGGCAGAGTACATTCGAATTATTGAAAATACGGGAGTATCTGGCTGCATATTCATCTTCAACCAGTGCGGCATACACGCGGGGGTGCTTGTTGGCCACGATGCTCATGCCCATCCCCGTTCCGCAGATGAGAATCCCACGGTCGTAATTGCCCTTGCTCACCTCTGCGGCAACCTGATCGGCGATCCCCGGATAATCCAGCTTTTTTGCCGGATCACCTTCGGTGAAATCCCTGACTTCACAGCCCTTCTCCCGCAGCCGCCCGATCAGCGTCTTTTTCAGCTCTCCCTGCCCGTAAAATGCCGAACCGACTGCCACCTTCATTTTCGCCGCGTCTTTCTGATCCGATCCGGAATAAGCCGGCACAGTCAGACAGAAAGCAAACAGCAGAACCACACCCATAATTGTCCTTTTCATAATAATAAATCCTCCTTTAAAAAAAAGTTTATATCGTCCTTTTCTATATGATCGGATTGACGTAAGTCCCGTTTCGGATGCCCTCAAGAGTCTTACGGAAGATTTCTGGCGATGACGCTCCGAGGACGATTTCGTCGTTCTCGAAGATGAAGGCCGGAATGGACCGAATGCCCAGTCGCCGGGCCTCAGCCGCTGCGGTGTATAGGCGATCACGGTGGCGGCCCTCGCTGAACGCCAGTCTGAGCTTTTCCGGATTCAGTCCGGAGTCAGACGCTATTTCGAGGATCACGTCAGGCTGGCCGATGTCCTTGAGGTCAGTGAAGAATGCCCGGAAGACGTTTTCGTGGAACTCCTCAAAGCGACCTGAATCCCGTGCGAACTCCCCGGCCAAAAGCGCCAGTTTGGAGTTGGAAGCCCGGTCTCTGTCGTTAAACACCATGCCGTAGCGATCTCCGCGCTGGCGGAGGTTTTTGAACATGGCAGTTATCTCGTGAGGCCGGAATTTGTCCGTCAGGAGCCTGCCTTCGGGCGGGGTCCCGGGTTGCAGCTCGTAGGGCAGCCATTCGTCCTCAATATTGAATTCATCCCTGAATTCGTCGACAAGACCCTTGCCGATCCAGCAGAAGGGTCAGATGTAGTCCGAGAAAACACGAAATTTCATTTTTCACCTCATTTTTTAATGAACGCCGGATATAACCGGCGCTCATTATCTTTATTTTTTACCTGACGCAAAAATTCAGCCAGAAGATCAGCCAAGTCCGTTGCCGCCGGATTTGTGAATCCGGCGGGAGCAGGGGGGCCTTGTAAACGTGCCTGTAAATATTCAAGTTCACGGGCCTCCCTGAAAAGCGTTATGGTCAAAAATATTAAGCAAGACTCTGTGACCAAACAACACCCCGGCCCGCTCGTTTCGGATTGGCAAATCTGAAACATCTGCCGCCAAAATCATAATGCTCGTCAATCCGGCAGGAGCGGGAAATGGGGAAGTTATTTTCCTTAAACACCTCACTTCACAGATTTGGTGTAAAACATTTTAAGCTTGTCAACAGCCTGATCCACATACTTGCCAACATCATACAGAGCCATATGCGTCGCACCTTCTATCTTAAAAAGCTCTTTCGGCTCATTCGCTCTCTTAAAAGCAGTCTCACTCAGACCGAATGTCAGTGCTTTTGTGCCTGCGATGGCCAGATAGGGGGTCGGTGCCAGAAGTCCGATCTGGTCTGTGATGTCAAAACTTCTGCGCGTGTCCATGCTGAAGACAGCCATCTTATTTTCTCCCCAGTTCGGACATTGTCCCCTGGGGGTACAATAGTAGTCGAATGCCTCTTTTCGCAGCTGATTCGAATTCTCATCAACATCCGGCATCTGCTTCACATATTCAACTTCGCCGGTTTCAAAATACTTCTGCCTTGCCTCTCCTGATTTCTTCATTATGCCCGCCAGCCTCTCATTGTCGTCCGGCTTACCCCTGATGATCTGGCTTCTGAGGTCGAAAAGACCGGAGACAGAGGCATAAGCTTTCACTCTTTTGTCATAGATTGCCGCAGCCGCGCCAAAACCGCCTCCGTTGCAGACTCCGAGCATGACAATCCTGTTTTTATCAACAACATCCAGTGACCCGATATAACTTACTGCTGTTTTGATATCTTCGATTTTCATGTAAGGATTTTCGTAGTGTCTCGGTTCTCCTCCGCTTTCACCATAAGTCCTGTGGTCAAAGACAAGAGTTATAAAACCTTTCTCAGAGAGTTTTTTTGCGTAGATGCCCGCAGTTTGCTCTTTTACCGATCCCTTGGGGCCGACGACAACAATTGCCGGCAGTTTGTCGCCTTTTTTGTGAGTTTTCGGGAGATAAAGATTTCCCACAACCTTTATTCCCTCACTCAGGAAACTGACTTTGTTTTTCCCGGCGTTAAAAACAGTCGGGCTGTCCGGCGAGATTCGTCCGCCCATCTGCTGATTCCCAAAGCCCGGGGATGCGATAAGCATCATTACTATTATCCCAACAAATACCACCTTTTTCATTTTACTTCTCCTTTTCTTTTAAAGATTATTGTAACGTAATCTTTCAGATTGCGCCTGTTTATCCGTTCATCTGTAACGTAATCTTTCAGATTGCGCCCGGGGATAAATAACGCTTAAAGCGAACAAGGCAATCTGAAAGATTACGTTACGTCAACGCTAAAAACGAACAACGTAATCTGAAAGATTACGTTACATTGCGCTCGTGCAACCGTGACATTATTTATCAAACAGATCACTCGGCAGCGGACAACTGCCAGATCTGATCTGATCAAAATCCGGGTATGTCTGTTCCTGAATCACTATCGTGTCTGCTTCTGATGCACAGTTTTGAGAAGCGAGAGGCAGTATGAAAAATCCCGTGAGAAGAAGTATGGCATAAATAAGAAAGGGGGCATATCTGCTGATTTTTCTCTTTCTGCATATCTCTCTGATCCGTGATTTTATGTTGTCAATGCTTGAAAATGCCGCTGCGTTGAAAAAATCGTTATTTCCGAACATATCAAGCTGAATGACCATGATCAGGGCATTTCCGTAATCTCTCGGACTGATCACATCTTCTCTTAAAACCAGTTGGTCGCAAATACATTCTCTTGCGTATGCAATCTGTCTGCCTGCATAAAAGACAGCAGGATTGAAGAAATAAAAGATACGGATTATGTTCTGAATTTTTATCCAAATATCATCCAGCCTTCTGATATGGGCAATTTCATGCGAGATCACGGAATGAAGCACCCCCTCTCTGTTGCCGAGCAGAGCTTCGGGGATATAAATCACAGGCCTGAACAGACCATAAGAAAACGGCGAAAGAATCTTGTCCGAAGAAACAAGCATGATGTTTCTGCGTATCTTGAATCTGCCCCGCCACAGTTCTGCAATCTGTGTCAGATCCGGATCATTTAACTGCCCGGCTTCCCTGACCACATGCCGATATCTCAGCATCCTTCTTGCAGAAACAGTCAGAAGGCCGGTCACACACAAAAACCATAACAGGAAAAACAGATGGAGCCAGGTTAATTTCACAGGAGCGTATCTGCCATCATAATTCCCCGCTTCCCTGTTCATCAGTTCCGGCTCATCCGCTGACCGTTCGTTTTCAGAACACAGGAGTGACCGGGTACAGACAGAAGTGTCCATGCTGTAAAAATTGTCAAGGACAGCGCGTGCGCTTATCGGAAAAGACATGTCCAAGGGTAAGACCAGCCTTACAAAAAGCAGTGCCCATATCCCATACTGCCAGTATGGCAGCCCGCGTCTGAACAGAAAGGAAAGACCCCATAAGAATGGGAAAAGAAGAATCGAATAAAAGGTCTGCGTTAAGATGAACAAAGAAATTTCCGGGACTGAGTTGATGATTTCTGTCAGAATCTGTTCCATTCTATTCATCCTTATTATTTCTATTTCCTGAGGTTTCGAGGAGCAGGGTCAGTTCCTTTATTTCTTCTGAATTCAGGGAATCCGTCTTTCCGAAAAGAGCGACTGTCGAACTTATGTCCATTTCCAGAACTCTGTCCGCAAAAAATTCAACCCACTTCATGATTCCCTGGGGTTTTGAAATCAGCGGCTTATACAGGTAAATCCGGTGGAAGGGCTTCCTTTCCAGATATTTTTTCCTGACCATCCGATCCATCATGGTTTTTGTCGTTGAATAAGCCCATTTGCGTGTACCTTTCAAAGAATCATGAACCTCACGGACTGTCAGTTCCCCCTGCTTCCATAATATACGAAGGATGTCATATTCGGATTTTGACAATTCCGGCACATTGTTATCCATTTTATCCCACCTGTTAAAGTTTAATTTTACTGTTACATTGTAACAAGAAATGTCACTATAAGCCCCATTTACTGATATGTCAAGATCAATTTATGAATTTTTCGTTTCTTTACGCCGTATGCAACTTTCTCTGATGCTCCTTGTAAATTGGCTCGGGTTTGCCAATCCGAACTGAATGAGGATCATGCTCAGGAATATAGTGTATATGATGGGATACGGGAACTTTTGAGATCAGTGATACAGAAACACTTTCGGCCCATGTTCCGGATAACTGGCTGGACAATCTCCGG
Source organism: Desulfococcaceae bacterium HSG8 (assembly GCA_030378015.1). Classification (GTDB taxonomy): domain Bacteria; phylum Desulfobacterota; class Desulfobacteria; order Desulfobacterales; family 4be13; genus JAUCGG01. The sequence goes on along the minus strand of JAUCGG010000087.1, from coordinate 10,365 downwards.
GATCATATTCCGGACAGGGTGACGGTCATTCATGACATGTGCTCCGGGAGTTTTTTCGGACCGCTCACACCGCCGCGGAAAAGAACGGATATTGATATTCATCTCCTCAGCAGGCACAGATCAGCCGGCCTGTTTTCTCTCGGATGGAGACAATAAGATCGGCATAGAAGAGGCGGTTCATATCCTGCAAAATCAGATGCGGCGAGGTCTTCGGAAGCCAGAGCGGAGAGAACTGCTGCCGGAAAACGATTAGAATCGTTGCCTGTTTAACTCGGGCTTCAGCAAACAGTGACAAATCTGTTGACAGGTATCATAAAAAAATATAACATTAGCACTCTGTTTCAGAAATAATGTCAGGTATAAATTTGCGGAGTGCAAAGCTTGCTTTGCCTGTCGGGATTATTGCAAAGCAAGCTTTGCACTCCGCGCTCGGATTCCACAATATGCGTAAGCCGGACTCCGTCCAGAATTAAAAGGAGTGCGGAAATGGAGCCGTTAGGCGGAATTTTCGCGTTTTTTGCGACGTGAACGCGAAAATTCCGCCTAACGGCTCCATTTCCACTCCTTTATGAAAGAGCTGATTTAATGAAAATCTCAAACCAAAACTCACGTTTTATATTTTCCGCTTTCTTCCCACTGATCTTTATCCTCCTGTGTATTCAATCTGCCGCACTGGCCGGGGAAATCACCCTGGTGGTGGAAAATACCACAAGAGTGACAGGCCAGCAGGTAAATTCCGAATTTCGGCTAATAAACCAGGGAACCGATACCGCGTGGAACGTAAAACTTCAGGCAGCATTCTCCGGACAGGAACAGACAGTCTCCGTAGGGCGGCAGATCGCCCCGGGCGCGTCGGAAACAGCGAAAATCCGCTTCGAACTGCCCCGGGACGCCAAGGGAGAATTCCCGATTTTCTCCAAGCTATACTACAATGATCCCACCGGTACTTCATTTTCCAGCGCGACCCTGGCAGTGGTTCGCACGCCGGACGCTCCTAAATCCGGCCTGACAATGAATCTGAAGCGTGACGCCGAAACCCGGGAAAGCCCTGTCCGTGCGGAACTCACGGACCCTGAAGGAATCCTGAGAGAAGCCATACTGACATGCCACCTTCCGGATGACCTGACCCTTGACCAGCGAACCCGGCGGGCGGTCTTCAGGAACGGGAAAGCAGGGACCAGGTTCCATATCAGGAACCTCAGGGGATTGCCGGGAAGCCGGTACGGTGTTTTTATCACCGCGGAATACGACCATGAAGGAAACCATTATTTTGTCTATTCAAGCATCGCGATTCCGGTTGAAGAAGCCCCCGCAGTCGGGCAGGATGCCCTTGATTTTCCCTATAAGAGAATTCTCCTTGCACCGGGATGCCTGATCCTGATGGTACTGCTCACCGCGCTTGTGAACCGCAGGATGCGGAAAGTTCTGGAGCACAGGTTCGGACAGGAAAAACTATTACGCCTGGTACTTGATATCCTGGCGATCCTAGCAATCGAAGGCTTTATACTCTCCAACCTGAGTCCCCAATACCTGATGACCCAGACCATCACCACGGGCGGGGATACAGCTTCCCACTACTACACCCTGGAATACCTTCGCCATGAACTGCTTCCGGAGGGTAAAATCGGCGGATGGACACCCGGGAACTACGCGGGATTTCCCATCCTCCAGTTCTATTTTCCCCTCCCTTTTCTCATTATGTGTACCCTGGATATGCTTATACCGCTCCAAGTGGCTTTCAAGTGGGGATCATTACTGGGGGTGTTCCTCCTTCCCCTGTCAATTTACATCGCGCTGCGATATATGCGCTGTCCCTTCCCTGGGCCGGCAATCGGGGCCTCATTTTCCCTGCCCTTTCTTTTCAACAGTTCCAACTCCATGTGGGGTGGAAATATCCTAAGCACCCTGGCCGGGGAATTCTCATACAGCCTGAGTCTGTCGCTGACGATCATCTTCCTCGGCAGTCTCTGGCAAGGCTGCACGGAGAACCGCCACGTCATTCGGAACGCGTTCCTCGTCTTCTTGGTCGGATTCAGCCACGGATATACATTGCTTTTTGCAGAAGCCATGTCCCTTTTCTTTCTCATAACCCCTCGATACTTTGTAAGGCGGGCTTCATATCTGCTTAAAGTCTATGCCCTGGGGTTCTTCTTTCTCGCGTTCTGGCTTGTTCCTCTTATTCTTTTTATAAAACATAACACAGCCTTTCATGTGGCATGGGTTATCAATTCCATCAAAGAGATTCTTCCGGATATCCTTCTCCCGGTCATTATCCTGGCGGGCGTCAGCAGTATAGGACTGCTGATCCTGAGCCTGATCCGAACCCGGGAAACAGGAAGCGAGAAGCAGTTCCCGGTCTCGGTGCTGGGATTTCTATGGTTCGGCCTGCTGGTTGCATTTTTTATGTTCGTGGCCGCGCCCAAGCTCGGGGTGGTGGATATCCGTTACGTGCCCTGCGGCCAGCTTATGGCCTGCCTGCTTGCCGCCATGGGTCCTGGCTGGCTGGCTGCGGCATGGCTGCGGCGGTGGAAACTGGACTATATTCTCCTGCTGATCATGGTGGCCGCGGCAATTGCATGGACAATCCCCAGGCCAGGCCCCGCGCCCGAATGGACAAAATGGAATTACGAGGGCTTTGAAGCCAAACCTGCCTGGCCCCTTTACCGGAATATCAACGAAGCTGTCAGGGGAACCTTCCAGGAACCCCGGGTTGTTTACGAGCACTCTTCTCATCATAATGCTTTCGGAACCACCAGGGCCTTTGAATCGCTTCCCTTTTTCAGCGGCAGGGCCACCCTTGAAGGGCTTTACATGCAGGCATCTCTCAGCGCTCCGTTTGTCTTTTATATCCAGTCCGAGGTTTCCAAAGAAATATCCTGCCCGTTCAAGCAGTACATCTGCACGGATATGAATTTCGGGAGGGCAGTACGTCATCTGGAGATGTTCAATGTCAGGGAACTTATCATGAGGAGCCAGGAAGCAAAAAATGCGATCCGCACCCATCCCGAATACCGCCTGCTTGAGACCCTGGGAGAATACGAAATATGGGAGCTTGCGAGCTATCAGCACCGATATGTTGTTCCCCTGGAATATGAACCGGTTCTCTATTCCACCCAGGACTGGAAAACCGACGCCTACCGGTGGTTTACCCGTGATGATGTTTCCGACGTACACCTTGTTTTTACGAAATCCGCCGGTGCCGCGCAGGAACCGTTCAAAACGGCCGCGAAATCTTTGAAAGCACTGAAAAAAATTCCCATTGATACCCGTGACTGCCGCATCAGCGAAACCATCCGTAACAATGAAATCCTGATCCGAACCAACTGGATCGGCAGACCTTTGCTGGTCAGGGTATCATATCATCCCAACTGGCGTGTGGAAGGAGCGGAAAAGATATGGCTTGTCTCCCCTTCTTTTATGCTGATTTTTCCCACGCAGGAAAATGTCCGGCTTTACTACGGTTCAGGCTGGCCCAAACATGCCGGTCTGATTCTCACGGGCCTGGGCCTCATTATTCTCATGCTGAACATACCGCTTCCCCGGGAGAAGGGACGGACGGGCTGGATCATGCTTGCGAACCGTCTCGGGATTCCGGAATCACCGGAGATTCCACTGGAATGGAACCCGAGTCTTACTCTGCGGCGCGCCATCCTGGGATCTGTGCTGTTCATTGCTCTTTTGTCCGCGGGCTGGGGCAGCTATCGCGTCTATAGTGAAGATCCGAACCGCTGGTTTAATGAAGGGGTAAAGCTGAGGGATGCCAAACGATTTGATGAAGCGCGTGAGAAATTCCGTAAAATAATAAGAAAGGAAAGCCCCATGTCAGGTCTGGTCGCCGATTCTGCTTATTTTATCGCAATCTGTCACTATCTTGAGAACGATAACCGGGCCGCGATCAAAGCATTTGAAGAACTCATTGAGAAATATCCCCACGGCAGCCGGAACCCTGAAGCATACTATCATATCGGACTTTGTTACCTCCGAACCGAGGCAGTGGAACAGGGGATTGCTCAATTACGCCTTCTCACAGGGAAGTATCCGAATACCATCTGGGCAGGGTATGCAAAGGATCGTTTACGGGAATATCATGCCCTGGATGAGAAAGTGCCGCCCCTGACCAGGGAAAATCTTCCCCGGCGAATGGGGGAGGCCATCCGTTTTTTCAACCAGGACCGGCTGGATGACGCGAAGCCGATCTTCCGGGAAATCAGTATGCGGTTTCCTGATTTCGAAGGCGCGCCCCAGGCCCTCGCCTGCCTGGCACTGATTTCCTATAAAAAAGGGAACTATGCGGAAACGATTTCTCACTACCGGCAACTGGTTGACCGATATCCTGACAACAAGCTTGTTCCCGAAAGCCACTACCATATCGGACTTTCTTACGGACACCTGGGAGAGCGGGAAAAGGCAAAACAGGCCTATCAGAAAGGCGCGTCTTTTTCCGAAACCCAGTTCGGGAAATTATCTGCTGAAAAGCTTAGTGCCCTGTTTCAGAAATAATGTCCGGGTTAAAACGGAGGAGTGCAAAGCTTGCTTTGCGCCACTGCGGGATTCCCGCAAAGCAGGCTTTGCACTCCGCGGAATTTATAACCCGAACATTATTTCTGAAACGGAGCACTTAGTGCCCTGTTTCATAAATAATATCCTGACGCAATGTAACGTAATCTTTCAGATTGCGTTTATCCGGACGCAATCTGAAAGATTACGTTACAGACGGTCGCTGGGGATTTGTCAATCCCCAGCGAGCAGCAACGGGTTCCTTAGAACCATGAAGGAGTGACAGAAAAATGCCAAAAGCGATTTTCATTGTGCCTTCCCCGGAAGGACTTGTTGCAAAGGGAAGCCGTAAATTTCACCGCCGGTTTCCCCCCTTATCCATGCTGATCACAGCTTCCATGCTGCGGGATCATGGCTGGGAAGTAATGATAAATGATCTGAACGCCGATCCTCGGCTATGGCCGGAGCAGTCAGTGAGAAATGCGGAATCCGCGGACGTGGCGGTTATGACAACCAATCCATATGCGGACTGGCAGTGCCCTTCATACGCGATCCGCTCTGTCCTTGACTTTGCCCGGCAACTACCCTTGGATCGCCTGGTGGTCACCGGCAACCAGGGTTCCCTGTATCCGGGAGCAGTTCTGAATGAGACCGGAGCGCGGATTGTGGTGAGGGACGAACCGGAGCAGACCGTCTTCCAGGCGGCCCTGGCTCTGAACAAAGGCAGCGATCTTTCGCAAATTGACGGTATTTCCTACAGGTACGGCGAAGACCTCCGGCATAATCCCCGGCGACAGTTGTCATTGATGGATGAATTTCCTCCCCCGGCTTATGATCTGATAAATCTGGAGGATTATTACTATGAACTGCTGGGAGGGAATTTCGCGTTGCTGGAGACTTCCCGGGGGTGCCCGTATGCCTGCAATTTCTGCAATCAGAGCATGTTTCAGAATCGGTATCGGAAACGGACCGTCGGGAAATTTTTACAGGAAGCTGACACACTGGTGGAGACACACGGATGCCGCTCCCTGTACATCTTTGACCTGGAATTTACCATCAATAGCGCCGCGGTCAGGGCCGTTTGCGATCACCTGATTCAAAAGGGATATGCGAGGCATATGGGGTTTCGATGGGCATGCCAGACCCGTGCAGACTCTGTTGATGAGGAACTTCTGGAGTTGATGAAACAGAGCGGGTGCGCGCTCATTCATTTCGGCGTGGAAACGGGGAATGCTGAAATTCTTACAAATACCCGCAAAAAGATCCGTAAACAAGCCATCCGCAGGGGGATTCAGGCCGCGAAAAATGCGGGGATTCAGACAGCGGGATTTTTCATGTTCGGCCTTCCCGGGGAAACCACCGCACATTTCCGAGAAACCATTGAATTCGCGCTGGAACTAAATCCCACATTCGCGTCTTTTCATCCCCTTCTCCCTATTCCCGGATCACCGCTGTTTGAAGAAAAATATGGGAAGGGACCCTACTGGAATGAACCCCTTCCCTGGGACAGAAATTATTTTACGCGGGATCAGGAGAAAGAAATCTCCCGATTTGTCCGAGCAGCGTACCTGAGATATTATCTGCGGCCCCGTTATATAGCGGGGCTGCTCATGCAGGGGGACTGGAGAGATTACCTGAGGCAGTTTAAGCTGTTCCTCGCTTTTGCACTGCAAAAGTAAGGAGCCCGAAAAACCTTTTTCACAAGGAGTGCAAAAATTAAGCGAAGCGATTTTTTGCATCTCCTATCGGATGGCGCGTTCTCCGCGGCCTCTGCGTTCAGAGCTCAGAAAATTAACTCTGCTTTATTTTTTGTTACACTCAGTAGATCGAAAACTTTTGCAGATAGTGGATTCCGGGTTAAACGAAAAGTTTTCGATCTACTGACACTCATTTATAATCACGCACCACGTTTCACGCTTCAGAATTCCCACATGACCGGATTGTCATCAAGGAGATCAGTGATGTTTCGTCCGATAGCATCTATCTCTGCCAACTCATCAGCAGATAAGGAAATTTCGCCTGCCTTAGCGTTTTGTGCAGATTGTTCGGCATTGCGAGCACCGGCAATTGCACAGGTTCCCGGATGAGAGATCACCCAGGCCAGGGCCAGTTGCCCCAGGGTCGCCTGGTTTCGTTCCGCGATAGGCCGCAGTCGGGCCAGTGCCTCCTGGACCTTCGGATAAATATCCGGTTTGAAAAGCCTGTTTTTCGAGCGATGATCTCCTTTGGCAAATTTATGATCAGGCCCGAATTTTCCTGTCAGCACTCCCTGGGCCATCGGAGAATAGGCAAGGATGGTGATGCTGTTTTCCGCGCAATAAGGCATTGCATCATTTTCAACCTGCCTCCAGAACAGGGAATAAGGTGGCTGAAGGCTGTCAATCTGGCCGTACTGCGCGGCTTCCTCTATCTGTTCAGCGGAGAAGTTGGAAACACCGATAGCCCGAATTTTACCCTGCTCTTTCAGGTCATTCATGGCCCTCATGGTTTCTTCGATGGGAACATTTTTGCTGCCAAAAGAACCTGATGGCCAGTGAATCTGGTAAAGATCAATATAATCCGTTTTCAAATCTCTCAGGGACTGATGGCATGCGTCAAGAACCTTTTCATATTTCAGACGATTGGGAAATACTTTGGTCGCGTAAATCACCTCCCCCCTCATGTCGCCCAGTGCTTTCGCTACAATCTGTTCCGAGTGGCCATCCCCGTAAACCGTGGCCGTGTCAAAAGTTGTGATTCCCGAATCAAACGCGGCCCTCATGGTTTTGACAGATTCGGCATCATCAATGCCGGCCCACATGCTTTTACCTGCCTGCCATGTTCCCATGATGATCGGGGTAATTCTGATATCTGATTTGCCTAGTGGCAGGGATTTCATATTTTCTCCTTAATTAATCCCCTCGGTCCCCCTTTAGAAAAGGGAGGTTTGAGGGCATCTTTCATAAAAGCTGAAAGTAGTTTACATTTTTTCCGGCTGCAGAACAATTTTTCAAATTGTTTAAAACGATTTGAAAAATCGTTCTGCAGGAAAAGTGTAAACTGACAAATGAAGGATGCCGGTCTGAGTCATCCCCTTTTCTAAAGGGGACCGAGGGGAATTTTTTTACTTATATTTCTTAACCATATCACTAAGAGAAACATCATCGCTTCCCTGTCCGACGGCTGCAAATTTCCATTCATCATTATGCCGATAAATTTCAGCGACGGTCAGAGAGGTCCTGTCTGCATATTCCTCTGTCAGATTAAAGCGGGCCATTTCCTTTTTATCCGACAGGTTTACAATGCGTATGAAGGCATTCCTGATCATTCCGAAATGCTGCTTACGCTCCTTGCTTTTGTAAATATTTACTACAAAAACAAGTTTCTGTACCCCCGGCGGAATGCCGGGCAGATTCACCACGACCTGTTCATCATCGCCTTCCCCCTCGCCAGTAAGGTTGTCCCCTTTGTGCTCAACACTTTTGCATTTGCTGGTCAGGTTGCCGAAATAGATAATATTGTTCTTGTCTTCCAGCTTATCGTCCGCACCCAGCATCAGCACAGAAGCATCACAGTCTATCTGCTCCCCGCTCTTCACCTGATCCCATCCCAGTCCGACCATGATTTCTGATAGCCCGGGAGCATCTTTTGATAAGCTTATTCGCTGCCCTTTTTGTAAACTAATTCCCATGTTTTCCTCCCTGCGGGTCAGTTGTCAGTTGTGCGTAACAAAAATTTTCGGAGTGCAAAGGTTGCTTGTGAGTCTCTGTTCGTCCAAGCAAGCTTTGCACTCCGGCTAAATTCTGTCAACTGATTATCAGCCCGCGTCTATGCCGAAATTCTTGCAGAGCGCGGCCAAGCCTCCCTCAAATCCGCTTCCGACCGCATTAAATTTCCATTCGCTCCCGTGGCGGTACAGTATGCCCACAACGATAGCTGTCTCAACACTGAAATCCTCACTTAAATCGTATCGGATCACTTCTTCGTTCGTCTCTTCGTTTACAATTCTGATGAATGCATTTGAAACCTGACCGAAATTCTGGCTCCTTTCGGCAGCATCATGAATCGTTACGGTAAAGGCAATACTCTCAATCTCGGTCGGCACTTTCCCCAATTCGATCTTGACCTGTTCATCATCGCCTGCTCCCTCTCCGGTGAGGTTGTCTCCCAGATGGACAACAGACTTTGATGCATGTTCCTGGTTGTTATAAAAAATAAAGTCGCTGTCAGATTTTGCCTTCCCGTCACTCCCGACCAGAAAAGCAGCCGCGTCCAAGTCAAAAGCATGAGCGCCGTCATATTTCTGCGTATCCCATCCCAGCCCGACCAGCACTTTTTTCAAGCCCGGATTTGTTTTGGTCAGATCTACTTTTTGCCCTTTTTTCAAACTTACTGCCATGATAAAACCTCCTTTGATTTATCGGTCTTCAGTATTCAGTTGTCAGTTGTCAGTCGCAGCAGACAACTGTAACCATCACTATTCTGTTGGGAGCATTCCCAAAAATTAGGTTGCATATCACATATGACAAAATTCAATATGTTACCCGTTTCAAAGCCCCGCATCCGGCAAGGCTTCGGCGTGAGTTCAGTCGAACGGCTCTGCCTTGCGAAACATCTGTTTTAATCAGCTGGTTTTACGCTGAAACACGAGGCCCCCTATGATGCATTCGGGAACGAGAAGTTCCTACTTTTTGGGAATGCGCCTATTCTGTTTCAATTCCGTAATTGTCGCATTTCCATGCGGCTCCGTCCGCTGGAGCCGATGGTTATGCATTCCATCGAGTCATGTTTGTGAATGTCTTAACATATATCGATTTTTGACACCGAAAATTTCGGACTCAGAAACAACTTTGAACCCGAATTTTTCATAAAAGCGTACATTTTTATCCAAATCTGTTTCCAAGTATGCTTTTGCCATACAAGCATCCACCTCCTTACAAAAACATTCCATAAGTATTGAGCCAATACCTAATCCTTGATGAGTCGGCAGCACACCAATCGGGCCAAGATGCCAATGTTGTTCAGCCGGGTCATGCTTTGCCCATTCCTTAAACCAGACAGATTTCCTCCAATCGATATCATTTTCATCTTCAAATACATCTGAATCATCAATTACTTTGCCAATGCATGACTTCATTCTCATGACTCCGATGATTTTTTCATTTTCCTTTGCCAGAAAGACAAATCCGGGCAGATTATTGAAGAGTTCAAAAAACATTTTTTCGATTTCCAGACGTTCCTTTTCGCCATTAGCCAGAAATACGCCAATATGGTGTGGATTGTTAAGCATGGCAATGCTTAGTACTTTCGCAGATTGTTGGATGTCACTTTGTTCCATAAAGGAAATTTGAAGGTTGCTCATATTCAATCCGTGAGTCATTTTAATTGAGGTTTTAATTGATCCATGTCGGGTAGCCAGGAAACTGTTGCCAGCCCCCAGCCCCCTAAGAACCGGACGTGTGCGTTTCCACACATCCGGCTCAAGCCTTTCTGACGCTCCGTGAAGAACGCAGTTTTGAAACATCCAACTTCCGACTGTGGACTTGTCGATGGCAGTTGGGATGCAGCAGGACGAGATTGTCATTGGTGTCCTTGCCCCCGTGAACTTTCCATTTGATATGGTGCTTGTGCCAGTCCGTCTGTTCAGCAAGTTTCTGTCGACAGACCGGGCAGATGCCTTTCTGCTCCTGCCATAGCCGAAAAATTTTCCTTTGCCCTTTGAGAGTTTCCGCTGTTTTCTTATCCAAACGGTTTTCAAAGTATCAAGCATTTCAAAGGCGATTCCTTGCCGGAACACCCGGCTGCACTTATCAATAATCAGGCATCGAATTTGAAACCTTCACCGTTTTTTTTCTTTTATCAAAATATTCCTCAAATTGCAAATCAAAC
>JAUCGG010000086.1 GCA_030378015.1 Desulfococcaceae bacterium HSG8 | reverse complement strand
ATTTATTTGGAATTCGGAATTTACCTCTCAATGATCTTCCCTCCTTCAAGAGCGAAAATCCTGCCTGCCACATCTGTAACAGACATCCGATGCGTAATCATAAATACGGTACGATTCCGGGCCAGTTTTTTCAAGGAATCCTTTAATGCAGATTCTGTATCCGGATCAAGCGCTGATGTGGGTTCGTCAAATATAAGGATGCGCGGATCTTTTAAAAAGGCCCGGGCAATAGAAACCCTTTGCCGCTGTCCCACAGACAGTCTGACGCCCCGTTCCCCCACCATTGTAGCATATTTATCATGAAAACTTTCAATATCATCATGAATATTCGCTTCCCGAGCTGCACGGATCACCTCATCCGGGGTTGCTGACGGTTTGCCGTATTTTATATTGTTTTCAATGGTGTCATTGAAAAGAAAAATATCCTGGGAAACAAATCCTATCTGCTTTCTGAGCCATCGGGTATCGATATCCTTCAGGTTGTACTCGTCCAGGTAAATATTCCCTGACCGGGGCTGGTTGAACCTGATCAGGAGGTTGATGAGCGTGGTTTTTCCCGCACCGCTCGGCCCTGTAAGGGCAATAATATCCCCGGGCCGCACCGTAAAGCTGATATCATTCAGCACCGGATTGTCTTCCTGATAGGCAAAAGATACGTTTTCAAACCGGAGTTCCCCTTTTATTTTTTCAGGCCTGATCAGGTTTTCTGACTCCTCGTCATCCCCGAATTCCGGGACAACATTGAACATTTCCATGAGCCGCTCCACCGAAGCAAAAACCGTCTGAAGGGATAAAAATGTGCCGGACAGGCCCCCTGCCATATTGGACAGATACGCGACATAGGAGATCAGCGCGGTCATATCTCCGATAGTCATGACTCCTTTTTCAATATCATGCACACTGATCCATATAATCACCAGCACCATGATGAATTTGGAAGCCCTCACCAGATGGGAAGACAGGGAGGAAAGCACGGTTGTTCTGATCCGGGTGCGAAAAAGGTTCCTGATCTTCCCGGAAAGCTTTGCCATCTCCCGCTTTTCGGAAACATGGGCTTTGATAACCTCTACCCCGGAAAGGACTTCCTGCATATCTTTTGAAACCTGGGCCTGTTCTTCCATTGCTTTCCAACTGATTGCCCTCACCCTTGAAGAAAAGAAATAGTTTGTCATACCCCACACCGGGACAAGACACAGGAGGATAAGTGATATTTTAGGGTTAAGCGTCAGGAGGATGCTGAAGCTGAAAAGAAAATAGAATATATGGGTGAGCAGCCGGGGGGCAATGCTTGAAAAAAAAGACTGCAACATGCCCACATCCCCGGAAACCCTCGACATCAGATAGCCCACCTGCTTTTCTTTCAGCAACGACATGGGAAACCTCAGGAGATGGTCAAACAGGGCTGTCTGGACGTTGAATGTGATTTCCTGCTGGAACCTGATTGTCAGGATATTCTGGCAGATTCTCACAAGGCCGATAATCATTCCGGCAATCAGGATAAGGAAAATAATAAGATTTACAGAATTCAGTGTTTGCTGAATCAGGGGGAAAAGAAATGCCAGATGAAAGGATTCCAAAAAATTTTCAATATTCCCCAGTCCCCTTTTCATGATTACAAAATCAATGAATATTTTACTGCTCAGGGGCAACAGGGAACCGATACCTGTATTTATAACTGTCAGAATAAGACTGATCAGGCCCAGCTTCCACAGGGGCCTGACGAATTTTATAAAAAACAGGATATCCCTGTATTTGAAAGAGTTTTCAGCAGGTTCGGGCTTTTTCAGTATGTCTGAGATGTAATGCGTGATGCGTGAAACGTGATGCGTGAAAAAAGTTATATAAGACTTCTGCATAAAAAAGACTTCTGAGTTTTAATATCTCCTAGGACTTCGGCGAGTTCGGAGATATGATTAGAATTTTTCAGGCCATGATGGATGCAATTAAAAGTGTTAGGTGAAACCCGGCCAGTCCTCGTTTCCAAACTCCGTTCGGAACGCGATTGCCCGCAAAATTCCGGTTTTGAATGAAATATCAGGTGTGTTCCCAAACGGAGTTTGGGACAAGAACTGAGTACTACACCACTTTTTAAGTTCGTCCCCCCCTTTTTTAAAGGGGGCCGGGGGGATTTTATGTTACAAAAAAGGAGGTTGCGGCAGAAATCCCCCCCTTTAAAAAAGGGGGGAGGAATTTACAAGTTGCTGTAGTACCTACCTAACACTTTTAATTACACAATTACACCCGGCCATGGTCGTACCGTATTCTTTCAGAATGCGCAATCTGAAAGATTACGCTACCCCTGTGAAACAGTCGTGTCTTTATCGGGGAAAGCAGTGGCCTCCAGACCATTCCCCGCGCCGCGGGAACGGCAGACAGGATCGGAAAGCTTTCCCCATTCTTCCCTGTACATGGCATTAAGAACGATACCGAACATAAGCGTCATCAGTTCATGCGCGGATATTTTAGGGACAGGCTGATCTAATATTTCTACGAACCGGTCATATTCCTCTGACCGGGCTTTCATATCTTCCAACTTGTTCAGAAATTTTATAATTTTTTTTACAGTGTCCGGAGAGGTTTTCGGGACATCCTCTCCTTTTTCCCACTTTGTTTTGTAACGAATAATTTCTTTAAGCGGACTTCGGAACATACGGATAAAATTCTTTTTGCCTGCAAAGATATCCTGGGAGGACAGAAAATTCCGAATCCCCCCGGTGATCCTGTTCTTTTCATTAACTACTGCCTGCAGAAGCATTTCCTGGGCATCTTTGTTAATTTCTACTTCCATAGACTTCAGCATCTCCTCCTGTTCCTTCATCCTTTCTTCAAATTCGTTGATCGCGCTGCCCCAGAACACCCGGCTGCCTTTCCTGAAAACATCAGGCAGGGATTGCTGCTTTTTTTTAGCAGCCTTTCGTGCTGCACTGGTTATTTTGGATATCAGTTTTCTTGTATTCTCAAATAAACATTCCCCGGTGGCAACATTATATATCATTCCGATGGATGCCTGCCAGTCCTGGAAATGTAAAATACGGGGCAGGTCTTCGAAAATTTCTTTTAAAACCCTGTTTCTGAACATATGAGAAGGCGTGGAATAAGAGGGCGTGCCGGCTGGCAGGGGCTGCCCAATTTTTTCGGATTTAAATCTTACGGCTGTTTCAAAGTCTATAAGCCCTAGGGAAGTATCCTTCACAGACTTGGAAGAATCACTGATAACAAATAAATTGTCAGGCTTCAGATCTCTTATTGCCACCCCTCTTTCTTCCAATGAGGCCAGGAGATCAATTATATTTGTTATCATCCTGGATATCCTGATCTTATTTTGCATGAACCTGGATTTGCTTGCGTAATCCCATATTGCTTTCTTGTAGGCAGTGATATACTTCTGGTTATCTTTTACAACAGCTTCGACAGATTTGTTCAGATCTGAAATAAACGCAGGGGGCACGTTTCCTTCTTCTTTCACCTCTCTTTCAGCCAGATACACAGCAAACCATTTCTGTTTTTCATAAGGGGATACAAAATGGCTGTGTTCCTTTACCAATGCTCTGACCCTTGCTTCATAATCAGAATAAACCCGGTTCATATCAAAGCATATAGAAAGGTTCTTGCTCCCGTATTTCCCCTCAAACCCCAGGATATCCCATAAAAGGCTTTGAGAACTGAGGATTTCATTACGGAATTTGCTTTTAAGTCCTTCCTTATTATGCATCAGTTCCACAAGGTAGGATAGAAAATAATATTTGGATAAATCCATAAAAAATGCGAATGCATTCTCTATTTTCAGAAATTCCTGATAGTTAGGATTCTCTTTCAGCCATATCACATACTTCCTTTCAAGTTTCGGCGCGGACAGTTCTGCTTCATCAGGAAATGTATGTATTTTTTTAAGGATAGCTGACACACCCGGGGCAACAAATTCTATTTTCGGAGAGAGTTTGACTGCGATGCGCGCCTCCGCTCCCACGCTTTTAATGTATTCATCAAAATCCTCTATGGGAGAAGGAGGAATTTTTACAACAAGGAGATTATCATAAATCACTTTGAAACATTTGCTTTTACTGCCGCTGCCCTCCCCGAGGGTTGAAATGGACATACGTCTGGACGACCATTTTTCTTCTGCTTTCACATACACACTCAGTTCATAGATAGCGTCCTGTCCTTTGATTTCAGGGCTTACAGGCACAACCTGCGAGGGGGTGGACTGGGGCACTTCTAATTGTCGCTTGTACAGACTCAGACAGAAATTGACGACATTTACGATGTCCTTATCATCAGAAAAAGGTACTGCTTCCGTTCCCATTTTCTTAACCTTGTTTGACATCCTTTACATGCAGGAGCCAAAAAGTTTGCACTTTCTGAAGTTGAAAATTAAAAGCAAAAATCGGGCTTTCAACTGAGAAACCATAAAAGACAATATACCCGGATCGTATAGGATGCTGACATTGATATTGATAAACCGATTTCGGATTACAGCAATCCGAAACTCGGGAAGTCTTTTATCCGGCCACTGATATTAATTTTTTCATAGGATGCCGGAATAAGTCAATAGGGCAAAAAGAGTATTCAGCGGTAGTGATATCCTACTCCCGAGATGCTGTCAGAACGAGGAGAGTCTGTTATCATGAAACTTCTGCTCCGTAAAGCTTTTCCATCCGTTCCAGAACAAATTGATAAAATCCGGGGTCAGCCCGATGGAACCGAATATTTTTATAATCTCGGTCAGCAAGTCTGCCCGCCCGTATCCCTTGCTCATATTTTTTTCGATTTCAAATAGTTAGAAACCTTTAACCATGTTTGAAACATTTTCTTAACATTTATATTCACTTATGGTATTATGCAAATTCGGTTATTTCAAGAAGATTTTCCTGATGTTTTTAATTGAACCGAAATTCAGGTACAAAAGAGGTCATCATGAAGCGATTTGCAGGGGAATAAAATTCATGCTCCCGTTGGATAACTACTTTATTTTACGACCTCTTCAACTCAGACAAAAATGTTGCAATGGGGCGATACCGACACACAGGCATATTTTTTATCAAACTGCTAAACTATAAACATGGTGTCAGCCTGGCAGGATTTCCCGGATTCATGGAAGTTTTCAGAGCCGAAAAAGTCCGGTCTTGATAATCAGCAGATGGAAGTAATACCGAAATGCTCGCCTGGGATTGACAAATCCCAGGCATTTCAGGCGGATTTGCCAATCGTTCGACTGAGTTCACGCCGAAGCCGCCAGAGCACTTTCCATCTGCTGATTATAACTTTGCCCCTTTTTCTATAGGATCAGGGAATTTTGCTGTGGCAGCTTGTTATGCATAAACTCCCTGTCTGAATTCAGTCCCGTGTTGTAAATTCGCTCATTACGAATGAGTCTTTACTTCTTACTTCCAAATGGAGAAAGATTATGAAACAAAGCCTTCAGATAAAAATTACCCTGTGGTCAGGGATCTGCCTGCTGATTACAGCAGCAGTGATCATTTTTTATTCTGCTGCCGTCATGATGGGTTGGGCGGAATTTGCTCGTGAAGAAGCAATTGATACTGCAAAAAAATATGCTGTCGCTGTGTCGGAAAAACACGCAGGGCATGTCAGGGCGGATTTTGATGTAGCGCTTGAAGAGGTCCGTGCGCTTGCCAGGATACTGTCCGGTATCAAAGACGAAGAAATAGGACTTGAACTCAGCAGGGAAGAAGTCAACGGAATTCTGAAAACCATTCTGAAACATAACCCGGATTTTGTCGGTGTTTATACCTGCTGGGAGCCTGGCGCGTTTGACGGAATGGATCGGGGGTATATTAATGAAGAAGGACATGACAAGACCGGGCGATTCATTCCTTATTGGAGCAGAAACGAGGACGGCGGAATTATGCTCGAACCACTGGTCGGTTATGAAAAAGAGGGCCCTGGTGATTACTATCAGCTACCTAAAAAAACGAAAAACGAATGCATTATTGATCCCTATAATTACCCGATAAAGGACGAAGACACGCTGATTACCTCACTGGTGGTACCGATTATCGTTGACGAAATATTTTATGGTATTGCCGGGGTTGACCTGCGGATTGATACGCTTCAGAAAATGCTTGATAATGTAAAAGAATTTTATGCCGGTTCAGCCAAATTCCTTCTGATCAGCCATAACGGAACCCTGGCCGCAGTTACCGGAAAACCGGAATTACAGGGAAAGCCCATCGAAGATTTTCATAAAGAAGCTTCTGAAACGATAAGAAATAATGTCAGGGCAGGTAAAAAGGTCGTTAAGATCATGGGAGATCATCTGCATGTATTCACTCCCATTAAAGTCGGGCATACCACGCCCCCTTGGTCTGTAAACATCATCGCGCCGGTGGAAAAGCTGACTGAAAAAGCAGACACTCAGATGCGTCAGGCTGTTCATGACATAATAAAAATGAGCGGAATCGGTCTTCTCTGCGTCATCATAATGGTGGCAGTTCTCTGGCGGATTGCTCTCGGCATTGCCGGACCTGTCCGGGGGATTATCAGATCCCTGGGGGAAATCGCTGATCAGGTGGCGTCTGCTTCTGGCCAGGTGGCCTCCTCAAGCCGGGAGGTATCGGGCGGATCATCAGATCAGGCAGCTTCTATTGAAGAAACCTCATCTTCCCTGGAAGAGATGTCCTCCATGATCAGGCAGAACGCTGACAATGCCGGGGAAGCAGATCATCTTATGCAGGAAGCCAGCCAGATTACACGGGAAGCCGGGAAGGTGATGGCGCGTCTCACGCTTTCCATGGAACGCATCTCCAAATCAAGTAAAAAAACATCCGGCATTATCAAAACCATTGATGAAATAGCATTTCAGACCAATCTCCTCGCTCTCAACGCGGCAATCGAAGCGGCCCGGGCAGGGGAGGCGGGCGCGGGGTTCGCGGTCGTGGCTGATGAGGTCAGAAGCCTTGCCATTCGTTCTGCTGAAGCTGCAAAGGATACGGCAGACCTTATCGAAAGAACGGTCAAACGGGTGGAGGAAGGGACAACATTCGTCACCAGTACGGACGAAGTTTTCACCAAAGTGACCCAGATTACAAATAAAGTGAAGGCACTGATCAGTGAGATTGCCGCAGCCTCCAAGGAACAATCCCAGGGAACCGAACAGGTGGGCAAAGCCGTAAACCAAATGGATCATATGACGCAGCAGAATGCCGCCAATGCCCAGGAATCCGCTTCTCTTTCAGCAGAACTGAGCGATCAGGCTGCCAGGATGAAAGAACTTGTAGAAAAATTAGTTTCAATTGTGGGCGCAGGCCGGGGAGTGAGATATGCTACGGAAGAAAAGAAGACTGCCGACAGGGGAGTATCGGAAATCCGCCGATCAGAAGAACTGAAACCCGAACAGATTATTCCTTTGGATAACGGAGATTTTGAGGATTTTTGAATCTTTTCAGAAAAAGAGTGCGGGAAGAAACCCGGCTTTTTCCCCCGGATGAGGCGCTTTCAGCCCGAAATTTTTCGATCTGCTGACAATGCATCAGTGCAACACTGGCATCTTTCATGAAAGCTGAAAAGTAGAACATCAACTTGTAAATTCGTCCCCCCCTTTTTTAAAGGGGGGCCGGGGGGATTTCTGCCGCAATACCCTTTTTTTGTAACATAAAATCCCCCCGGTCCCCTTTAAAAAGGGGGGGACGAACTTAAAAAAGTGGTGTAGTAGTTTACACGTAGAACAATTTTTCAAATTGTTTAAAACAATTTCAGCAGATCGAAAAAGTCGGCACTGGTTCAGTTCAATGGGATTTTTCAGGAAATTTCCCGGATTTACCTAAAAAAAACAGCCAGTTGTCGTATTTTTGGTGTGCATATCTAACATGCTGATTTTACATGATTTCCCATTGAACTGAACCAGTGCCAGTGAAGCCCCGGCGGTCTAAGAGTTGTCATTGAAATATTAATTAACATCGTACTTTTCAGCTTTTATGAAGGATGCCGAAGTTTCCGATCTACTGATATTATTTATTCAGAGTTCTCTAAGGAATCAGGTCTAAATAACTTCCCCATTTTTAAAAATAACTGTTAATAAACACTTATAGTATCGTGGTTCAATATTCCGATCTTACCATTGAAGAAAGTTATAATTAAACCGTCAGAACTGCAATTTTCTTTGTCAGCAACAATCAGACAGACAGAATGCAAAATTATTATTGATTATCACAATTCCGCTATCCTGAAATTTTAATTTTATGCAATAAATGCGATGAGTAATCCTTCTGAAAGAAGTATTCATGAACTGACACTGAATTTATTCAAAGTTCGATCAGTTTGTCGGTATTACTCTGTAATTCCATCGGGGGAGATGGTCGTCAAAAACAATTTCATTATTTTCAATGAAGTTTTTATCTGCTTTTCTTCTGGTCTTATATTCTTTTCTGTTAATTCGGACAGTTACCGTCAGACCCGTTTTTGTTTCGGTTTTTTCCATAAGTTTTTTAACATGTTCATAACTCTCAAAGATGACTCCTTCGCAAGCCTTTGTGACGTGCGGAAACATCCTGTGTTCGATAGGATTGTATTTTGACGTGTACGGAGGATAATGAGCTATGCGAATTTCCAGGCCTGTTTCGTCAGTCAGTCGTTGCATGTCCTGTTTGAAAATATGGCTGCGACTGCTGTTGCTTCCCCCTCCGTCGCATAACAGCAGGATTCTTCCGGAATGAGGATAATCTTTTCTGCCGTGATTATACCACCAGTTTCTTATGCTGTCACAGGCAAACTCGCTGGTGTCTTTGCTTGTACCGAGAGTTATATATCCTTTGTTTCTTTTTACATCCCAAAGACTGTGCGGAATTACTATTCCGTCGGAATAACTTGGAAAATCATGATCCGGAACGATAATTGTACTTTGGGTATACAAATGACCGTTTCTGAATAATCCGAGGAACTCTTTTTTCTTAGTATCCATGGAAAAGACCGGATCGCCGGTCTGTGTATAGTCTGTTATGTATCCGGCAATATTTTCGAATTGTGCATTTCTGTTTTTAACGGTTTTCCTCGTCTGTTTTTTCTGCGCTTTTCTTCTGTGAAACTTATGACCTTCAAGGAGCTGACGAACAATTTTTGTACTGACAGTTACATTATGTATCCCAGCCAATAACCCGGAAATTTTTTCATGTGACAGATTTGTCCATAAAATATCTTTATTCATCGGGTCGCCGGCAGTATTTGTTTTCACGGCATCTAAAAAAATTCTGTCAAGGCTTTCATTTTGTACCAGCCAATAAGGTTTGCGTCCTCCTCCCGGTGCTCTGATGCGGCTGTCGAATTTAATATCCGCAGGCATCTCAGATATTTCTTTTATCCCTCTTCTTACCGTCTTGCGATCACATTCAAACAGATCAGCTATATAACTGCGGCCGCCATGCCCTATTTTCAATGCCTCGATTCCGGCATATCGTCTTTTATCCTTTTCAGACAGAGAATTATAAACTCTT
Organism: Desulfococcaceae bacterium HSG8; assembly: GCA_030378015.1. GTDB lineage: Bacteria > Desulfobacterota > Desulfobacteria > Desulfobacterales > 4be13 > JAUCGG01. The sequence continues at coordinate 13,007 of JAUCGG010000086.1, read as the reverse complement.
TTCATCAGCTGTTCTATATCATGTTCATAATAAATTTTCCGCTTCGGAGAAAATTCAGCGGGTTTTCCGTTCGATATATCGGGTTCGGGTAATTTTAAATAATTGACATCGGCAAAGTTAACAGTGTTATCAAATCCCGGAATTTCTGTTTTTTCATAACTCAGAATTTCAATGATTTCGTTTTGTGAAACAGGTGAGCCAATTTCAGCAGGGGATTCAATCCGTTCCGTTGTTGCCTGTAATCTGATTTCAACTATATTCTGCTCAATAATTCCGGAACAGTTCCAATGCAAAGCAGACGGTTCCGTTCCTTTTTTTATCATAATTGTAATGACTTTCAGGAAAAGATTAACCCATAACATACCTGCAAGTTTCACCATGCAAAACATCAGATTCAGCATCAGCTCGTTATTCAGTTTTGCCTTCCAGAATTCGATTATACTGTGTAAGTGTATATACCATGACGGCAGGGATTCTTCATGCCGAACAACCTGAAAAAAAGATGTGCCTGAACTATGCTTTTGTGCAACCCACCATGCAGCACATAAATCACGGCTCTGAGATTGAAAACTTCCGATAAAGAGCACTGCAAAAAGAGATAAAAGCAGATTCCGACGCCAAGTCAAAACAATTGAAAGCATAATCATATCCTTAAAGTTCTGAGATTTTTTGTCAGACCTAACTATAATATAAGATGAAATAAAGTCCAATATCTGTTTTCAATATCTGCAATTTGTATTATTATTTAATAATTAATAAGGCCAGAATAAATTTTTAATTAATAAAACTAAATGGGGAAGTTATTTAGACCTGATTCCTTATCGGAATTTCAGGCATTATTATTGCCACTCAGTCACAGGCGGCAACTATTACTGTGACTAACGGCAACGATAGCGGAGAAGGTTCTCTCCGTAAAGCGATTGCCGATGCTTCCGGCGGTGATACCATTATATTTCAAGGGGTCGTAACCGTTACGCTGACTACCGATCAGCTGGTGATTAACAAATACCTGATCATTGACGGCGGGAGCGGGGTGACGGTTCAACGGAGTAGCAGTCCTGACACACCCGATTTCCGTATTTTTTATATCAACGGCGGAGTCAGAATGAAAAGCCTTACAATCACCAGGGGTCAAGCATCTGAGGGTGAAAGCGGTGGCGGCATATTTGCTTATATGAGCAGGATAACCTTGGAAAACGTTACAGTGAACGCCAATAGTGCTGGCTATGACGGCAATGGTGGAGGCATATATTATTCTATTAACTCTGATGAATACTACTCTGATAACTACTATTCTCAATGTATGGAGAGCTTTGAACTAACCCTGAAAAACAGCACTGTAAGCGGCAACCGGGCTGGTACCGGCGGCAACGGCGGCAACGGCGGCGGTATATATGCTGCTAATCTTGATAGTCCAGCTTATCATGAGGCGAGTTATGATTGGCCGGAGCTTGATTGTTCAGGCGATGAGCTGATTTTGGACAACAGCATTGTACAAAATAATGCTGCCGGTGCTATGGGCCACGGAGGTGGGATATACATTGTCGGAGGCATTTTCACCTTGGAAAACAGCACTGTAAGCAAAAACATGAGTGGATCTGGCTATTATGATTTTTTCGGTGGAGGAGATGTATGTTATGACGGTGGCGACGGCGGCGGAATATATATCAGTGATGCCGAAGTCATGTTGAGAAGCAGCACTGTGGATAACAACGGTGCAGGCAGCGGTGAGTCAGGTTTAGTATATGTTAATGGCAGTCTCGGCGGTTCAGGAGGAGGGATCTATCTTAGCAGTGGTATTCTGACATTGGAGAACAGCACTGTAAGTAATAACTCTGCAGGCGCAGGCGCCGATGCTTCTGCGATGGCAGATGGTGGCGGCGGCGGCTCAGGAGGGGGGATCTATCTTAGCAGTGGTACGCTGACTTTGGAGAACAGCACTGTGAGCAGCAACTCCGCTGGCGCAGGCGGCAAAGGCGACGTAAGCGGTACCCCAGGTGCAGTAGTTCCAATAGATGGTGACGGCGGTTCAGGAGGGGGCATATACGTTGACAGCGGTATGCTGGTATTGGGAAACAGTACTGTGAGTGACAACTCTGCCGGAGTACGCGCACGCGACGGCAGTTGGAATCTAGCTGAAGATGGTTCTGGAGGCGGTATATATATTAAAGCTGGCACAGTGAGTGCCAGAAACACGATTCTGGCCGCCAATGCTGTGAAAGAGAGTGGTAAGGGACCCGATTGTATGGGAATATTCATCTCAGAAGATTACAACATAATAGAAAATATGAGCGAGTGTAACTTCCAGCAGCGTCCGAATGATCAGATAACTGATCCTTTAGTTAAACCTCTGGCTGACAACGGAGGCCCGACTTGGACACACGCTCTTGAGGTCAGCAGTCCCGCGATTGATGCAGGCAGTTGCACTACTATCGATGGCAAGCCGCTTGTCAGCACCGACCAGCGTGGCATAAGCCGCCCCCACCCCGCCGGAGGCTCGTGCGATATCGGAGCGTACGAGCATGAACAGATCCCGCCGAATGCGCCTGCTAATCTGAGTTTATCATCGGAGGACGATACAGGAACCAGCAACAGCGATGCAGTTACTCAGAAAACTTCCGACCTTACTATCACAGGAACAGGGGAAGACGGCTTAACCGTTCATTTATACAATAACGGCAGTAGCATACCCGATAAAACCGCAACGGTGTCCGGCAGTATCTTTTCCATAGACATATCTCTGACAGAAGGAATTCACAGCATTGCAGCTAAACAGACTGATGTTTTTGGAAATCCGTCAGAACTGTCTTCGCCTCTGACAATTACTGTGGATACAACGGCACCGTTCGGGAGCCTCACGATAAAGGACAATAACGGTTATACCAATGACTCCGCTCTGGAACTGACGCTGTCTTCGGACGGAGCAGTTTCCATGCGGATCGGACTGACTGAGAGCGCTCTCTCATCAGCCATATGGCTTCCTTATGTTGAAAGTTATGACTCGTTCGATATCAGCCAGGGCGGTGACGGAGAAAAATGGATACTGGCTCAGTTTCAGGATGCGGCCGGAAACATCCGGATTTCTCCGGCATCGGACAGTACCGTTTATGACACGACTCCGCCCGGCAGGCCCAACATCACGGGAACCGCTCCTACAAACGACACAACCCCCGAATGGAGATGGATGAGCGGCGGCGACGGGAACGGAACATACCGCTATAAGCTGGATAACAGCAATCTGGGCACCGGAGCAACTGAAACAGCGAGTACCGAATATACATCTGATACGCCTCTTTCGGAGGGATATCATACATTTTATGTTCAGGAACGGGACATAGTCGGAAACTGGTCGGATTCCGGCAGTTTTACCATTGAAATAGATAAAAGCGCATCCCCGCCCCCTGTATTTCTGGATACTACGACGTTCAGTCCCGCTAATAACACGCGCCCCACCTGGAAATGGACTTCCGGGGGAGGCAATAAAATATATCAGTACAGGCTGGGTGAAAACGAAGCCTGGTCGTCGGATACCGAAATTACAGAATACACCTCCGGCGACAGTCTGTCCGACGGAGATCGTACTTTGTATGTACGGGAGAAGGATGTTTCGGATAACTGGTCATCCGCGGCTTCCCGTACCATCGTCATTGATACCGGAAAACCCTGCTCCGAAGCCGCAGCCCCTTCTGCTGTGGGGGCGCAGGAAAGAACTTTTACGATAACTTACAGTTATAATGATATCTACGAAAAGGAAGACTGCGGCGCTGCATCCTCTGGCAGCGGTACAGAGAAAATCGAACTTTACGTGGAAACACCAGGATCATCCGTTTACACACTGGCAGATACAGACACCGGCGCATCCGCTGACAAAGGCTTTGAATACACGGTAACAGACGAAGGAGCTTACTATTTCTATACCATCGCAACCGACAAAGCAGACAATACAGAAGAACCGCCCGAAGAATATGACGCGAAAACCGTTTACGGCTCGCAATTCGCGGGTTATGCCCTTCTTGCCGTGGGATCAGTTGCAAATAACGAAGGCATCGAATCCCATACCCTGACCGCCAATACCGTTTACAGACATCTGATCAGCCGGGGATTCGCCCTGGTTGAAGATTCCGCAGAACGCTGGAATGATCCCCTGGACAACATAAAATACTTCAACCCGTACAACGAAGTTCAGACCGGGGAAGACGACTACACCGAATACGGAAGCTACTGGATGGCGATGCGGAAAGCCATCACAACATGGGCGCCGGAAAAAATGAGGACAAACCCCGCTCCCCTTTACATCATCCTGATCAATCACGGTTCCCCTGACAGGTTTCATCTTACTGCCACGGAAAGTTTCTATGCAGGAGAACTGGCAGGCTGGCTGGATACGCTGGAATCCGCTATGGCATCCGAAGGAACTGACCAGCCTGTTGTGGTCATTCTCGGAACATGCTATTCGGGAAGCTTTGCTGATGATCTGTCCGGCCCCGGACGGATCATAGTTACCAGCGCATCCGCTGACGAGCTTTCATACGCGGGAGCAAGTGATCCGGGAGGAACCGATGACGGGGAATTTTTTATCAGCGCGCTGTTCGGCGCACTGGGACAGGGAAGCGATCTGAAAACAGGATTTGAAAGCGCGGTGCAGCAGACCGAAGCCTACACCTATACCGGGAAAGATGACGAGTTACATCACGAGTACAATGATACCGCTATGCAGCATCCGCTTCTGGATGACAACGGAGACGGGACCGGGAGCAACGATCTCACGCTGGTCGGTTCCCGGGACGGAGATACTGCCAAGAATATCGTTCTCGGATACGGGAGCGCGGACGAACTTCCCCCGGTGCTGATAACCAGTGCGGGAAAAGAGCCTGCCGTCTCTCTTTCCGGCACAGACGAAGCCCTGCTGTGGGCAAAAGTGAATGATGAAGATCGGGTAAAAAGCATCTGGGTCGAGATCCGGGAGCCGGGGCTGATTCTTGAAGGGAGCGGCACTCAGCAGGCTGCAATCCAGCAGACAGTGAACCTGATCAGCAGACCGCTTGCCCGGAACAATGATGAGAAACGGTATGAGGTCACGTATCCCGGATTTTCAGAACCGGGAAGATATATCCTGTTCTTCTATGTCAGAGATAATGACGATATCATTTCGCCTTTTGAAAAAGCATATTTATACAGACAATCGGATGACAGCCCGGTAATCGGAGGCGATATTAACGGGGACGGTTCTGCTGATCTGAGGGATTCGGTTCTGGGGCTGAGAATCGTATGTGATGCGGATGTAAACGGTGAGATTATTATCACTGAGACCGGGGTGGAAACAGACGGGAATATCGGGTTGGAGGATGTCATCTTTATATTGCAGAAAGTTGCGGGATTGTGATATATAGATATATCAAATCAAACTAAAGAGATCATTTACGTCAGAAAAGGAGGTTTTATCATGCGTTTCCCACAGCGTTTCTTTCGGTCAGGGATTATGATTATGATGCTCCTGTTTATCGGAATTTCAGGCATTATAATTGTCACTCTATCACAGGCAGCAACCATTACCGTAACCAATGGGAATGACAACGGAGACGGTTCTCTCCGTCAGGCGATTGCCAATGCTGCGAGCGGTGATATCATTGTTTTTCAGACAGGCATCAGCACCGTTACACTCACAACAGACCAACTGGTAATTGATAAAAATCTTACCATTGACGGCGGAACCGGGGTGACGGTTCAGCGTGCTGCGGAGACGTCGAAGTTCCGGATTTTTTATATGGGTAGCAGTGTAAATGTTACAATTAAAAATGCGACGCTCAATAATGGACAAGCTCCGGACGGCATAAATTCTACAAATAACAGTACGGACGGTACTGACGGTGATAACGGAGGAGGGCTATGCGCTGACGGATGTATGCTGACTTTGGAAAACTGTACGATAAGCGGTAACTCAGCAGGGCGAGGGGGAATGGGAGTTGAGTATAGCAATGGCGGTAATGGAGGTAATGGCGGCGGTGTATATGTCAATGGCGGTAGTCTCATATTAACCGATAGTATTGTAAAAGAAAATAAAGCTGGAGAAGGAGGAGAGAGCGGAAATGGCGGAGATGGGGGATTTGGCGGAGGTATATATGTTATCAATGCTACACTGACACTGGAATATAGTGATGTAATAGGAAACGCCAGCGGCAATGGGGGAGAGGGCGGCTTTTATGATGGCTTTTGTTCTGGCGAGGGGATACAGGGAAGAGGCGGTGACGGCGGCGGGATATATTTTAGCGGTGAGAGATTGACGTTAAAAAATGGCAGCGTGACAGACAACTCGGCCGGTAGTTCCGGGGGGTGCGGTCTTTTCGATATCGGAGGTGACGGCGGCGGCATATATGCTAACGGAACCGTGCTTTTAGAAAACAGTATGTTAAGCAACAATATGGCTGGCAGCAGTATGTTCCTGGGATATGGCGGTTCCGGCGGAGGTATATATGGCAGTGACAGTGGAAACATTACCTTGACAGGCTGTACTGTGAGGAGAAATATTGCTGGTAACGGAGGGCTTTGTTTTGCACATTATTGTGATACAGATTTCTTTACGTCGAATGATGGGGGATCCGGAGGTGGTATATACAACGCTGGCGGTACGGTAATCGTAGAAAATAGCATCATAATTGAAAATGCAACTGGTGATGGCGGTACAAGCTCTTCTGAAGACGGATATGCATATACAGGAGGAAAAGGTGGTGATGGTGGCGGTATATGGGCGCGTTCCATAACGCTTGAAAACAGCATCTTACACAATAACACCACTGGAAATGGGGGAAAGGGCAAGCTCCGTATAGTCGGCTTTTATGCAGATGGTGGGAAAGGCGGTGATGGCGGCGGAATATGGGCAAGTACGCTATTATTGGAAAACAGTACGGTAAGCAATAATATCTCCGGCAAAGGCGGTGCCGGTTGTGAAAGTGACGGAAACGGTACTGACGGCTATTATGGTAATGGCGGAGAAGGCGGCTCCGGCGGGGGAATATACGCAGGCAGTATGACGCTGAAAAACACCACTGTAAGCGGAAACATAGCCGGAGACGGGGGTAACGGCAGTGACGGAAAAGGGGGAAACGGAGGATCAGGAGGAGGTATATATGTCAGCAGCGCGACACTGGGTTTGGAAAACAGCACTGTATATGATAACAAAAGCGGTTCTTACGGATACGGATGGTCAGGCCAGAATGGAAATGCCGGGAACGGAGGCGGTCTGTTTCTTCCGACCGGAAGCACACTGGAAATCAGAAACACCATTCTGTCCGGCAATAATGTTGCAAGCGGCGGAGACGGTTCTGATTTTCATCGTTCTGCCGAAGTTATCTTCTATGACAGAAGCTACAATATCATAGGAACATATCCGAGACTCGGTCCTCTCGCCGACAACGGCGGACCGACTCCGACCCACGCTCTGATGTCCGATAGTCCTGCCATTGATGCCGGGAGTTGCACCGGCATTGATGGAAACCCCATCATCGGTGACCAGCGAGGATCAAACCGCCCGGAACCGGCGGGAGGTTCCTGTGACATCGGCGCATACGAACTGGATCAGACCTCGCCGGACGCGCCCGCACAACTGGATCTGTCATCGGAGGATGATACGGGCAAAAGCAACGATGACAATCTGACAAACGCGACATCCTGGCTTACAATCACCGGTTCGGGTGAAAACAATGCACAACTTCAGTTATACAGCGACGGCATCCCCGTGGGCGAAACCGTCACCGTATCCGACGGTATATTTTCTGTTGACATATCTCTGACAGAAGGAATCCACAGCATCAGGGCCGGGCAGACAGATGTTGCAGGAAATTCGTCCGATCTGTCTTTGCCTTTGTTAATTACTGTGGATACAACTGCTCCGTTCGGAAGCGTCACAGTAAAGGACAATAACGGTTATACCGATGATTCCACTCCGGAACTGACGCTGTCTGCAGACGGAGCAGTTTTCATGCGGATCGGACTGACTGAGAGTACTCTCTCATCAGCCAAATGGCTTCCTTATGCTTATAGTTATGACTCATTCGATATCAGTCAGGGCGGTGACGGAGAAAAACGGATACTGGCTCAGTTTCAGGATGCGGCAGGAAACATCCTGGTCTCTCCGGCATCGGACAGCACCGTTTATGACACGACTTCGCCCGGCAGGCCGAAAGTCACGGGAACCACTCCTACAAACGATACAACCCCTGAATGGAACTGGACAAGCGGCGGCGACGGGAACGGAACATACCGGTATAAGATGGATAACAGTGACCTAGCCGCCGGAGCAACCGAAACCGCAAGTAGCAAATATGCACCTGACACACCGCTTTCAGAGGGAACTCACACACTTTATGTCCAGGAACGGGACATAGTCGGAAACTGGTCGGATTCCGGCAGTTTTACCATTGAAATAGATATCAGCGCATCCCCGCCCCCTTTGTTTCTGGATACTACAACATTTAGTCCCACTAATAACAAGCGCCCCACCTGGAAATGAATTTCCGGGGGCGGCAATGGAATATATCAATACAAGTTGGGGGAAAGCGAAGCTTGGTCGGCGGAGACTGAAATTACAGAATACACCTCCGGTGACAGCCTGTCCGACGGAGATCGTACTTTGTATGTACGGGAGAAGGATGTTTCAAATAACTGGTCATCCGCGGCTTTCCGTACCATTGTTATTGATACCGGAAAACCATGCTCCGAAGCCGCAGCCCCTTCTGCTGTGGGGGCGCAGGAAAGAATTTTTACAATAACTTATACTTATAATGATATCTACGAAAAGGAGGACTGCGGCGCTGCATCCTCTGGCAGCGGTACAGAGAAAATTGAACTTTACGTCAAAACACCCAGATCATCCGTTTACACATTGGCAGATACAGATATCGGCGCCTCCGTTGACAGATGTTTTGAATACACGGCAACAGAGGAAGGAGCTTACTATTTTTATACGGTTGCAACCGACAAAGCAGGTAATACAGAAGATCCGCCGCCATCAGAAGAGTATGACGCGAAGACTGTTTACGGCTCGCAATTCGCCGGTTATGCCGTTCTTGCCGTGGGATCAATAGCAAATAATGAAGGCATCGAATCCCACACTCTGACCGCCAACATCGTGTATAAGCATCTGATCAGCCGAGGATTTGCGCTGGTGAACACCGAAAACCGTGAGGATGATCCCCTGGATCATATAAAATACTTCAATCCTTACGGAGAACTTCAGCCCGGGGAGGATTTCATCGCGTCGGGCATGAGTTACAGAGAAGCTTTGCGAAAAGCGTTTACGGAGTGGGCACCGGAGAAAATGAAAGCAGTTCCCGGTCCTTTTTACCTGATTTTCATAGACCACGGTTCGCCGGACAAACTTCACCTGAGCGGCACGGTGGATATCGGAGCGCAGGAACTCGCAGGGTGGCTGGATATCCTGAAATCGGATATTGTAGCCGAAGGCACTGACCAGCCCGTCGTGATAATTCTCGGCACCTGCTATTCGGGAAGCTTTATTGATGATCTGTCCGGACCGGGACGGATCATTGTTGCCAGCGCATCCGCGAACGAACTTTCTTACGGGGGCGCAAAAGAACCGGGCGGCACCGAGGACGGAGAATTTTTTATAAGTGCTTTGTTTAATGCACTGGGACAGGGAAACGATCTGAAAACAGGTTTCGAAAGTGCGGTACAGCAGACCGAGACGTACACCTACAGCGGAAAAGACGATAACCCTGATCCCGAATATAAGGATACCGCCATGCAGCACCCGCTTCTGGATGACAACGGAGATGGCAAAGGTAGTAATAACTTCACACTGACGGAATGTCAGGACGGAAAAGTGGCAGAGAATATTGTGCTGGGATACGGAAGCGATGATGCGCTCCCACCGTTATTGATCACGAATGCGGGAAAGCATCCTGATACGCCTCTTTACGGAACAGACGAAGCCCTTTTATGGGCAGAGATGAGCGACAAAGAACGTACAAAGAGCGTGTGGGTTGAGATTCGGGAACCGGGCATGATTCTTGAAAACGGAGATTCTGTCCAGATTGCAACTCAGCAGACCGTGAAACTGGTCAGCAGGCCCCTTGAATGGAACGACCAGACGGATCGCTATGAGCTTACCTATTCCGAATTCTCAAAACCCGGAACGTATATCCTGTATTTTTATGCCAGGGACGATGATGATATCACTTCTCCATTTGTAAGAGAACCCTTATACAGAAAAGCGGAAGGGGATCTGGCGGATGCTGTAGAGGCATTGAAAGCTGCATGTGATGATCATGCGAGCAATGAAAATATCAATGTAACTGATGTCAACCGGGATGATAAAATCGGATTGGCAGAGGCGATTTATTTTCTCCGAAAAGCAGCAGGATTATGATTGTTCTGATTCTGACTGACAAGCTGCCTGTTTGTATAATAACAACGACAGGGACGACGGATAAGAACGGGAATGAACATTCTGTATTTTCCTTTTCTTATCCGCTTTCCCTGTAGTTCTGAACCTGACCCCGGGAACAGAATATATAACAGGATCAACAAAGTCCGTCAGCGCGATTCGTTGACCCTTATTCAACAAAATAAAGGAGGTTTTACATGGATTTTTCAAATTATTTTTTGCGTTTTTTTTGTCGGTCATGCCTGATGATGTTCACCCTTTTCATTCTTTCAGGAATTGTATTTGCTCCTCCGAGTCAAGCGGAAAGTCTGAGTAAAGAGCAACCACGAGATACATCAGGTTTTTCTCTTATCTCACCTGAAAATGAAGAATGGATATACAAGAAAGTCCTTTTGGACTGGGAAGATTCAACCGATCCGGAATTGTCAGCCTACACAGTTCTCATTTCAGAATTTACCTGCGATTATGAATGTTTTTTAGACTATGATTGTGGTGAGAACTCATTTGAAAATGCAAATCGGATTGAAGAACTTAAAGAAAGTGTATGTATTCTTGGCTTCGGAGACTGCCCTGAATTAGAAAACAGCAAGACCTATTGCTGGAAAGTTCAGGCGATCAGTGAATTCGGAGATGTCCTTCAGGAGTCAGATGTGAGGAAATTTCGCACGAAACCCAGCGGTGATAACAGGGGATGGATCAAATGTTATGTGCGTGACGCTCTTACAGGTCAGGAAATCCGGGGAGCAGATGTACGTTTCGGGAATACCGTTTTAAAAGAAACATCCCCGGGGCTTTATAGCGAGGGCATTGTTCCCGGAAAAGAAACCCTGACGGTAAAGGCAGCAGGCTATGAGCAGGGAAGTGATGAGGTGGAAGTTCTTTCACAGGATGTGCAAACAAGAACTTTTGAACTGACTCCGACCAGGGTAGCAACCCCTGTCCTTTTGCCGCCTCCCGGTTCCTTCACCGAATCTCAGGATGTTGAAATATCGTGCAGTACACCTGATGCAGTCATTAGCTACACAACAAACGGACAGGAACCTGCTGAAGATTCTGATAAATATACCGCTCCCATTTCCCTGGAAGTCACTACGATCATCAAAGTGAAAGCGTACAGGGAAGAAATGGAAGCAAGTGAGACAGTGACGGGAATCTATTATATTGCAACTCTAAAAGATATTATTTCAACCTTGCAGATATTGGCTGGCCTGTCTTTCTCTCCCTTTCAAGAATTCGATGTGAATGATGATAATAAAAAAGGATTGGCTGAGGCTGTTTTTTTCCTTCAAAAGATAGCGGAAGCGGGTAAGTAAGTAATCGGAGACTTTCATGCTTCGATTGTGCCGTCAGATCATGGCGATCATGGCCGTTTATATGAAAGTCCCGATAAAAATCCCCGACGGCTGCTCAGAAGAGGCCCCTGCTGCTCGCGGGGGATTGACAAATCCCCCGCACATGCTTCGGATCTGTCAGTCTGGGATCTGACTTTCATGTTTCGTTGTGACCGTCAGTTCATGGCCGTTTATATGAAAGTCCCGATAAAAAATCCCCGGCCCCCTTTAAAAAAGGGGGAGTCGTGCGGGGTTTGATCATTCGTTGTGACCGGCGGGTCATGGAACTTCCCCGGAATCCACTGCTTGCCAAAATTTTCGTGAGGGTATGCAAAAATGAGATTTTTGCACTACTTTGGCTTGTCTGTGAAAGGAGTCATCAGCAGGCGCGGTTCCGGATTGACAAATCCGAGCCATGTCCCTGCCGGATTATCTCGCTGGAGCGGAGCGAGGTGACCGGCCTAAACGAAGATCAAGACACACACACAAAGCAAGCTTTGAACTCCACTGGCTATTAGTGACACTCAATTAATTGAAACTGATATGGAATTTTATAAAATGAACTCCAAGAAATTAAGGCTGAAAGAAATTCTCCTCACTTGTCTCATATTCCTGATTTTCCTTCCTGCCCCTGGTCACTCCGAGGAGAGCTACAGATTCGAGCAAATGTGGCCTGTACCGGAACAACCGTGGTATTTCAGCTATCCTGGAGGAATAGCCATTGATACTAAAGGCTACATCTATATTGCAGATATACTCAATAACCAGATTCAGAAGTTCACCGCAGACGGACAATTTGTAACCAAGTGGGGGCGCGAAGGCAGCAAAAAAGGAGAATTTCAGTCTCCAAACGGCGTGGCTGCTGACAACAAAGGCTTTGTCTATGTGGCAGACACAGAAAATCATCGCATACAAAAGTTTACCTCGGACGGAATTTTTGTCGCCAAATGGGGGAAAGAAGGCGACGGGAACAGAAAGTTCAATAAGCCGCATGGCATTGCGGTTGATCCTGCCGGTTACGTTTATGTCGCGGATACGAACAATGACCGTATTCAGAAATTCACCTCAGACGGGCAGTTTGCCGCCAGATGGGGGAGCAAAGGCAGCGGAGAAGAAGAGTTCGATTTGCCGAATGCCCTGGCAGTTGATAACACATTTTTAGGATTATTTAATAATATATTGATATATAAAAATTTACAAACAATTTCATTCAGACACTTTTTTTATACTAACTCTGTAACATGTAATTATTATTGTATTAGTATCAGACTTCA
>JAUCGG010000322.1 GCA_030378015.1 Desulfococcaceae bacterium HSG8 | reverse complement strand
GGGTATTGGTTTCCCTGATGTTATTCCTGAGTGCGTATATTCTTGCAAAGTCAACTATCTGTGTCATCGGCCGCTTTATATCCAGACAGTTGCGGTGCTTCCCTTTTGTTTCAACAAGGAAATTTCCGAGAAAGCCGACGGGGGGTCTGAAAGAGACCGTATTCTCCGCCATATACCGGAAAAAGCCTGACCATCCGGTTAAGGAATCGAAGAGGTGCTCTCTCAGGTTCTCAACAATCCGTTCGTCTCCGTATCCGAAACGGAAATCAAAGAAAATAGTGGAATGAAGAAGATGCTCATGTTCTGCGGTATGAATCCATTCGGAGAAATACCTTTTCCATACGGACATGGACTGGCACCACCGGAGATTTCTTGCCATAATATTTCCTGTGCAGAACGCATAACCGGCCTGATCCAGCCAAGTGCAAACCTTTTCGGCAAGCGATAAAAAATACTCGCTGATCTCTGCTTCTGATATCCCCGGTATTCCCTCATCTTCAAATATAATAGCATTATCCTGGTCAGTTTTCAATGTCTGCTCTTTCCGGCCTTCGCTGCCCAGGATAACAAATGCGAAATTTACAGGCGGGGGACCCGATGCTTCCACGCCGAATCCCACCAGTTTTTTCAGTATTGCATCAGAAAATGTCGTGATCAGCCATGTGATATTTCTCATTCTTGCACCATCGGAAATCATGCTGTGGATCAGGCGGGGCAGATGGCCCGCCCTGGCGATAACTTCTTCGACGGTCTGTGTTTCGGATATCTCACGGATCAGCACCGTGTAGGTCAGTTCCGTTAACAGGCGGTTATCCAGTTCGGGATTCTGACCGGGATGGTTAAACAGGTCAAAATCATAAAAAACAGGCGCGCTTTCCGGAAGGATCGTCACGGGGTTGAAGGATTCGGATTCCCCTGTCTCATCAGCAGGTAAAAGAAAACGGATGCAGGGCTGTCTGTCTCCAGATTTTCCCGATACGTGGGACCATATTTCGGCCCGATGGTATTCTAATACTTCCTTTACTGTAAACAGATTCTGTTCTCCGTTGATCACCGGGAACTGATCTTCCCATTTCCGCAGGATCCCGGGGCCGAGCGGGTCCCCCTGCCAAGTCAGATCAAGATTTATGAATTTTCCGTCCCTCCCGAGCTTGCAGATAACTTCACTGATCCCGACTTCGTTCTTCAACTGGTTCAGTATGAAGAGAATAACAATGATCATTGAATAACTATCTGCTTTTACACTTATATTTTCCTCATAAGTTTCAATATGAACCAGAATATCCAGCCGATCTTTGGCCCGTCTTCCGATGGTTTCCATCAGGTCTTTGCAGGGCAGGGGCGTCAGGGACCACCGTGTTTTGATCAGCGCGGAATACTCATCCCCGACCCTGTTCAGGATATTCCCCAATGCTATGGATTCTTTATGGATAATTTCTCTGAACCGGCGCAGGTGATCTTTGTCCATGTCAGGATATTCGAGGATCGCCTCAATCGCGGAGCGGATACTTGCAAGAGGGGAGCGGGCGCTTCGTGTGAGGGCCTTCAAAAGGGAATCCACCCGGTTATCCGCCTCGCGCTGGCGGGTGATATCGCTGAGAATGAGAATAAATCCTGTAAACTGCCCGAGACGGTTCAGGATGGGCACTGCCCGGGTCTGCAAAATATGCTTTCCCCTGCTTTCAATAATGAAATGAGATACTGCATTTACAGCATTACGCTTTAATTTTTCATTGATCTCATCCAGCGCGTGTTCGATCAGGTTTTTATCTATCACAGCAAAGACAGACTGACCGAGCCGGAATCCGGAATTTGCATTTTCAGGAAGCGTCTTTCTGACGCTGTTTTTCCTTCCGTTTCCAAGAAACTGCCTGGCCCGTTTGTTGTATAAAAGTAGCTGTCCCTCTGCATTACAGATCAGCACCCCTTCCGGAAGCTCGGACATAAATGCTGCCAATATATCCTTTTCTTCCTCGGTTTCAGCGAATGCAGGCTGAAGATTGATACCGTAGGCTTCATAACGATCCGCCAATATGTTTATGGCCCGGACAAGAGGGGAAAAATCGCCCTCGGTTTCAAAGGTAATTCGGTGTGACGGGCTTTCTGATGCGATCCGTTCTGTTTCTTCAGCGAGTTTTTTAATTACAGATTGAAATTTTTTCATACCTTAAAATTTGATTTTTAGGCATCTTTCATAAAAGCTTAAAAGTAGTTTACACTTTTTCGGGCTGTAGAACAATTTTTCAAATTGTTTGAAACAATTTGAAA